>DATAAF010000016.1:0-74718 GCA_036260255.1 Acidimicrobiales bacterium
TCCCCGTAGCTGTCCGGATCGCTCTTGGCCACCATGAACGCGGTCAGGTCCTTGCGACTGTCGTCGACGGAGAACGGCACGAACGGCCGCAGGATGAGGAACTCCTCCTGCTCCTCGTCGGGTAGCCGCATGAGCAGGTAGTAGGGGTCCATCCGAGCCTCGCGCGAGGGCCCGGCGGGGCCGACCGGTCCGGCGGCGGCGGCGGCCGCCCCTACGGCGCCGGGCCGCTGGGCCGGCTCCCACGCGTCGGTCTTGTTGTAGAACGCCGCCGCGTCGGTCATGTGGTAGAGGCCGTACATGTTCGTCTGCACCCTGAACAGGTCCTCGGGGTAGCGCAGGTGCTCGCGGAGACCGGGGTCCATCCGGGAGCCGTCGGTGAAGAGCTTCGGGAACGCCTTGGCGTACGCACGAACGACCGGATCCTCGGGGTCCATCACGTAATAGGTCATCGTGCCGTCGTAGGCGTCGATCACCACCTTCACCGAGTTGCGCACGTAGTTGAAGCTGCCGACCAGGCCGCTGCCGCTGCGCAGCCCCGAGAAGTCGGCCCGCTGGGAGTAGGGGAAGCGGTTCGTGGTCGTGTAGGCGTCGTAGATCCAGAGGATGCGGTCGTTGAACAGGACCGGGTAGGGGTCGCTGTCGTAGCGCAGGAAGGGGGCGGCCTTGCGCACCCTCTCGTCGATGTCCCGGATGTAGAGGGCTCGCGAGTTCGACTTGATGAAGCCGGAGATGAGGGGGTTGGCGTCGCCGAAGCGCAGGGCCAGCGCCGCCCGGCGCACGAACGAGTTCATCTCCACGCCGCCCGCGCCGTTGTAGGTGCCCATACGGTTGACGCCGTTCTGGTCGGTGAAGTCGACTTCCTGCTGCTCGGTCCTCACCACCGCGTAGCCGCCTAGGTCCTGGCCGTAGTAGACCGCCGGCGTCGCCACCTCGAAGGCGGGCTCGCCTTGGGGCGGGAGGTCCTTCACCAGGAGGTCGGGGTTGCCGTCGGGGGCGACGGCGTTCGCCGGTGAGGTCACCGCCCCGTAGCCGTGGGTGTAGACGAGGTGCTGGTTCACCCATGACGGGGACGGGATGCCGTTGGTGTTCAGCTCCCGGGCGGCGATCAGGATCTGGGTGGTGCGGCCGTTGAGCATGTACCGGTCGATGTCGACGTCGTTGAACTGGTAGAAGTTCCGGATCTCCTGCAGCCGCTCGTAGGTCCGCTGCAGCACGTCGGGGTCCCACAGGCGGACGTTGCGGATCGTCTCGGCGTTCTCCTGGAGGCCGGTCGCCTGGAGGTTCTCGTTGTACGCCAGGCTGTTGACCCTCGTCTGGTCGAGGTTGTACGCGGCACGGGTCGACCGGATGTTGCGGTCGATGTACGGCCGCTCGCGTACCGACTCGTTGGGCTCGACGCGGAACTTCTGCACGAATGCGGGGTAGGCCGTCCCGGCGGCCACCGACACCAGCGCCCACAGCCCCACCGCGGCCACCGGCAGGACCCAGCCCCGGCGCAGGATGTTCACGAGGAAGAGCACGCACGCGAAGAGCGAGATGACGATCAGCAGCTGCAGCGCCGGTAGCTGCGCCTTGACGTCGGTGTAGCCGGCGCCCTGCACGACGCCCCGGCTGGAGTACACGAGCTCGAACCGCTGCAGGTAGTAGCCCACCGCCTTGAGCAGGGCGAGGATGGCCAGCAGCACCGAAAGGTGGACCTTCACCTGCGGGGTCACCTTCTGCATCGGGGTCTGGAACCGGATGCCCCCGTTCAGGTAGTGGGCCACCGCGGTGACGATGAGCACGATCACGAACGCCGCGAACAGCCAGTCGACGAGGAACTTCGCGAACGGCAGCTGGAAGACGAAGAAGCCCGCGTCCCTGCCGAACTGGGGGTCGTCGACGCCGAAGCGGACGGAGTTCCGGAACAGGATCCACGAGTTCCACTGCCCCGAGGCGCCGGGGCCGGCGATCAGCGCGAACAAGAGGGCCACGCCGATCCGCACGAGCCCCGCCCGGGGCCCGACGACGGCGTGGTAGCGCTCGACGATCTGCTCCTCCGGTCCCATGGGCCGGAAGCGCGGTGCGATCAGGTCGGCGATGGCCAGGTTGACCCACAAGAGGACGAAGAAGACGGCCGTGAAGACGACGGCGAGCGCGATCTTGGCGCCCAGCACGCCGCTCCAGACCGACGTGAGGTCGAGCTCGTCGAACCACAGGTAGTCGGTGTAGAAGCCGGCGATGCCGCGCAGCGACACGGCGACGACGAGCAGGATGGCGGCGGCCGCTCCGATGAGGACAACGCCAACCCGGTTCGGCGGCTTTCGCCGTCGCGGCAGGTCGGTCGGAGCGCGCATCGACGCCAGAGCCTAGGAGAAGCCCGACCGACGCGGGCACCGGCTGCTTGTGGGGGAAGGGAAGGCCCTCCCCCAAGCCCCCTCCCGGAGATGCCGGCGTCCCCCCGGCGAGCGGCCATCCGATGACGCCGCCCGTCGGCGGCGAGCGCGGCCGGCGAGAGCAACTTGGCACAAGGTCACGAGCTCCCGGCAGAGCGCTCTAGCGGGGCGCGCCGGGGCGCCGTGGATCAGGAAGGTTCGCCGGGAACCAGGACGCAGCGGCAGCCGGCGTGGGCGGGCGGATGGGGCTGGCCGGTGGGGAAGGCCTGGTCCTTGGGCAGCGCCCCGGCGAGCGCGTTGTCGTCGCAGTCGGGGCAGGGCCCGTCGTCGTCGACGACCCACCGCAGGCTCGCGCCGTCAGGCGTCGCCGCGTACGCGCCTCGGGAGAATGCGGCGACGACGTGGTGGCGGGCGGCCGGCTCGACCTGGTCGATCTTCCACTGCCGGTAGCTGGCGCTTAGCCGCTCGGCCAGCGGCTGGGTGGCCGCGGGCTCGCCGTCGTCCGCTTCGGCGTCGGTCGGGCCGGGGTCGGAGTCCTGGAGCGCCCGCTCGAGGCGCTCACGCAGCGGGTTCACCAGGTCGGCGGCCAGCTCCGCCGCCCAGCTCTCGACGACCGCGGGCGACGGCTCCCGCGCGCCGGCGGCCCCGCTCACCGACTCGAACCCCCGGCGGGCGGCCTCGGCCAGCACCGGATGGGCCACCGCCTGGTAGCGGTCGAGCTGGACCCTGGCGTCGGGCAGGACGGTGCCGGCTCGGGGGCGGCGTTGGCGGCGGAGGCGGTCGAGAACCTCGTTCTGCTCGTCTTGCAGCACCCGCTTGAGCTGCCGGGTCAGGTCGGCGTCCAGTGGGTCGAGCAGCTCGTCGCGACGGAACAGGGCCGACTCGTCGGCCACCGCGGGTGCGCCGGCCGACTCCCGGGTGCGGCCGCCGGCCGCCTCCGCGGCGGGCGGCGGCTCGTCCGGCGGGGCGGCGGGCGCCTCGGCAGGCTCCATGGCGCCGGCGTCGCCGGCGACCGGCTGGGCGGCGCGGATGCGGGCGAAGAGCTCGTCCACCCGGGCGACCGGAGGCGACCCCTCCTCGTCGGCGGGCATCTCGACCGGGTCCTCGATGACCGGGCCCGAGACCGGAGGTTCGCTCGGCGGCACCCCCTTGGTGGCGGGCGGGCTCTCGCCGGGCTCGGCCGCGTCGGGAGCGGCCGAGGGCGAGCTGGTGTCGGCCTCGTCCTCCGTCGACACGGCCGTGGCGTCCACCGGCGCCGCCGGCTCGGGCGGCGCCGCCGGTTCGGGCGGCGCCGGCGGTGCAGGTGGCTCGGCCGGCGGCGCGGTCGCCGGACTCGCGGAGACCGCCGACAGCGTGCCGCCAGGAGCGGTCCGCGGGGCGGTGCCGCCGGCACGGGCCAGCTCTCGCACCACCGGGCCCGCCGTCTCCGGAGGCGGTGGTACGGCGGCCAGCGATCGGGCCGGCGCCGCCCGGGAGACGGTGGGCGGCGGCGGGGGCCGGCGCGCCGCCGGCGGCGGCGACGGTCGCTCGCCCACGTCGGCGGGGGCGTGGCCGGACGTGGCCGCCGCCAAGGCGGGACGGGCCTCGGCCTCGGCTGCCGACAGCTCGGCGGTGGCCTCGTCGAGGGTCCGCCGGACGACGCCGTAGGCCTCGAGCAGGCGCTGGCGGGCCAGGGACAGCTGCTCGATATGGACCTCGGCCGTCCGCCGGCGCCGGGTGAGGTCGGCCAGCATGCGCTCGCGGAGGCCCCTGGCCTCGCTCACCATCTCCCGGCCCTGGGCGCGGGCCGACTCGATCTCGGCCTCGGCCTCGGCACGCGCTCGCTCGCGCAGGGCGCGGGCGTCCGCCTCGGCGGCCTGGCGGAGGCCGGCGGTGAGCCGCTCGGCCTCCTCCGCCCGCCGGGCCAGGAGGCTGTCGGCCTCGGCGCGCACCCGGGCGATCTTGGTCTCCGCCTCGCCGATGATCCTCGCCGCACGGGTCTCCGCCTCGGAGACGATGTTGGTCGCCGCGTCCCGGGCGTTGGTCAGCAGGCGGGCGGCGTGCTCACCGAGGGCCGCCGTCAGCGTGTCGGCGTCGAGCTCGGGGTGGGCGGCCCGCACCAGCGCGTCCTGCAGCGCCTCCCGGAGGGCCTGCTCGCGGGCGGCGGCCGCCGTCAGCTCCTCGGACACCCGCTTGAGGAACGAACGGACCTCGGACTGGTCGAAGCCCCGGAACCCCGTGGCGAACGTGCGGTTGGCCACGGCCTCGGGCGTCAGCGAGACGCCGGAGGAGATGACGACCCGCTCATCCTCCATCGGCCCGACACTACCGTTCGCCCTCTCGCGAGCGGTGGACGCCGGACCCCGTCGGCGGCGCTAGTGACCCAGCCCTCCCAGCAGGCCGCGAAGGAGGTCGACCACGGAGTTCACCGTGTTGTCCACCGCCGGGACGCCGGTGCGGACGGGCCCGGGATTGCCGCTCGGCATGTTGTTGGGCGGCGTTGGCACCGTCGTCGGGGCGGCCACGATCGTGCCCCGGGGGCCGGAGGGCGTGGTGGTGGTGGGCGACCGCCTGGGCCGAGGGGGTGCCGGCGGCGGGGGCGGCGGCGTCGGAGCAGGGCCGCCCTCGGCGACGCTGCGCGGCCCCCGCCCGATGGCGGCGTCGATGGACGCGAGCAGCGGCGCCCGGGTGACGCCCTGGTCGAGGGCGACGAGGCCCCAGTCGGCGCCCTCGTCATGGAACCCGAACACCGAGCGCAGCCGCTCGTCGAACGCGCCCCGCGTGCCCTCGAGGGTGATGGCCAGCCCGACGAGCGCCTCGCCGGGGTCGCGGTTCGGCCCGAGGAGCGCGACGTCGAAGGTGGGCTCGTTGTCGAGCGCCGGGAGGATCACCTTGTAGAAGCCCGTCGTCCTCCCCTGGCCGGTGCCGACCTGGGCGGTGAAGCCGCGGCTGCGGGCCACCAGCTGGTCGCCGAGCTCGATGGCGTCGCCGAGCAGTCGCTGGTCCCACGAGTCGGCGGGCTGGTAGGCCAGCGGCGACGGCCGGGGAGGCAGCGCCCCGTCCGCCGGCACGGACACCTGCCGGAGGGCGGGGACCTCGAGCGTGCCCCCGGCCGAGGAGACGGCGGCCCGCCCCGAGTAGGTGGCCGCGACGATGGCGGTGCCCCGCGACACCCGGGCCGAGCCTCCGGTGGCGGCGACGCGCACGCCGCCGGCGCCGACCTCGACGGGGTCCGCCGCCCCTGTCAGCAGGACGTCCCCGGCCGACAGCACCCCGGCGACGGCGGGGCCGCCCGGGCGCCCCTCCTCGAGGGTGATCTCCGAGCCCTTGCGCAGCTCGACCCGGCGGTCGTCGCCGAGGGCCAGCACGGCGGAGCCCTCGTCGACCCGCAGCCGGTCGCCGACGTGGACGGTGCGGTTCTCGCGGACCTCCTCGAACGGGCCGCCCCCGCTCGCCACCGACACCCTTCCGTCGACGGTGAGGCGGGCCGACGGGCCGTCGTCGCCGCCGCGGCAGCCGACCGCCAGCGCGGCGGTGAGGGCGACGCAGAGAAGGGCCGGCCGCAGCCGGCTCATCCGCTCATCCGTCCTGCCACGGCCGGGGCTCGAGCGGCAGGATCATCGAGAACCTCGACCCCTTGCCCGGCTCGCTCTCGCACACGAGCTGCCCGCCGTGCGCGGTGACGGCGTGGCGCACGACGCTGAGCCCCAATCCGAGACCGCCGAAGGAGCGGGTAGCCGAGCTGTCTCCCTGGGCGAAGTCCTCGAAGATGCGCCCCAGCTTCTCCTCGTCGATGCCGATGCCGACGTCGTCGACGGAGATCTCGACCACCGGCCCGGTGCCGTTCTCCGCCCGCCGGGCGCTGATGAGGATGCGGCTCCCCTCCGGCGAGAACTTGACGGCGTTGTCCACCAGCTCGTCGAGCGACTCCTCGAGCAGCCGCCGGTCGGCGACCATGGTCGGGATGTTGCGGGCGATCCGCCGGGTGATGGGGTGGCGATCTCCCTCTCTCTCCTTCCAGCGCTCGACGACCGACTCGACCATCGGAGCCACCTCCATGGTCTCGCGGCGCACGTCCTCACGGCGGTCGCCTGCCGCCACCTCGAGCAGCCGCCCGACCACCCGCTCGAGCTGGTCGGCTGCCTCGTAGATGGCCTCGTAGGCGTCGTCCGCCTTGGCCTTGGTGAGGCGGCGCTCGCGGAGCAGCTTGGCGTATCCCTTGATAGGCACCAGCGGCGTGCGCAGCTCGTGGCTGATGTTCGAGAGCAGGTCGGCCTTGGCCCGCTCCGCCTCGCGCTCCCTGCGCACGTCCCGGAGGACGTAGACCCCGCCGCCCACGCCGCCTCCGGGGCCCGGCAGCCCTCCGGCGGAGAGGAGCACGGGGACGTCGACCGCGTCGGGCCGACGGACGACCGCCGCGCTGCGCCAGCGCCCTGGCGCGGGGCTGGCCAGGCGGGGCGTGAGGTCGGTGCCGTCCTCACCCGCCACCCGGACGACCGATGCGACCGGCTGGCCCTCGGCCTGGGAAGCGCTCGCGCCGAACAGCTCCTCGGCAGCCTCGTTGAGCGTGGTGATGCGCCCGCCGGCGTCGACGGCCACGACCGCCTCGCCCATCCCGCCGACCACCGCCTCCAGCCGGCTGCGGAGGCGCACCTCCTCCTCGGCGGTCTGCCGCAGCTCGGTGGTGAGGTCCTGGATGGACCCGGCCATGGAGTCGAACGTGGACCCGAGGATGCCGAGCTCGTCCTTGCTGGAGACGCCGACCCGGGTGCCGAAGTCGCCCTTCTGGATGCGGGCGGCGGCCTCGGTGAGGCGCCGGAGCCCGACGCCGATGCGCTCCCCGACGAAGAGGGCGGCGAGGAAGGCGCCCAGGGCGGTGAGCAGCGCCACGACGAACAGCGTCCGGAACAGCGAGTTGCGGGCGTCGTCGACGAGGGTCGTCGGCGTGGAGGACACCACCGCCAACACCGGAGCGCCGCCCGGCGCGGGGACGACGCGGGCGACCAGGAAAGCGCCGTCGGCGACCGTCGACGCCCGTCCGTCGGCCGAGCGCAGGGCGGCGCCCCCGACTCCGAGCACCTCGTCGGCGGGGAGGTTCGAGCCGTGAGCGGCCAGCACACGGTCGCGGTCGACGACCGCAAGGCCGACGTCCGCGTCGCTCCCGGCTCGCCCCGCCAGGTACTGCTCGTCGATCTGGTTGGTCGCCACGACCACTCCGACGACCCGCTGCGCCTCCCGGGGACCGACCTTGACGGGCGCCGCCCCCACGGCGAGCGCGCGCGTCCCGATCGCCTCCACCGAGCTGCGGACGTCCTGATCGGCGACCGCGGCCGTCACCGCCCGAGACCCGACAAGGGCCTGGGCGTCCGCCCCGTCGATGCCCTGGAGGACGATCAGCGCCCCCTTGTCGGTGGCGTACAGCACGGGGCCCTTGGACACGAGGAGGTCGGCGTTGGTCAGTCGCTCGATGGCGTCCTCCAGCGCCCGGCTGGGGCCTGGGTTGGCCGAGACCTGCTGGACGACGTCGGGGATGCTGCCCTCGAGGACGCCGGCGATGAGCCGGGCGCTGCGGACGGCCGCTGTCCGGGCGCCGTCCTGCACCTCGAGCGCCTCGCTCTGGGCCCGCGCCCCCACCCGGTCGAGGGCATCGCGCTCGACGTTGCCGGAGATCACGAACGACAGGGCAACGGACACCGCCAGCACCACGACCAGGAGGCTCGCCGCGCTGCTGATGGCCACCCGGGCGGGGATCGACCGCCGGGCCGAGCTCACCAGGAGGGCGCCGAGGCCCAGGGCGCCGAGCGCCCGGGCCACGGCGGCGGCCCCCGACAGGCCGCCCAGGGCGGCCACCTCGGCCACGGTCAGGAGCACGAGCGACGCCCACACCACCCGAGGGACCCCGGGGTCCGTCCTCCAGCCGAGGGTGCCCACGGCGAGGAGCACGATGCCGGCCAGACGGATGGCGATGACGGCGACGTCGTCTCCCTCGAAGAGCAGCGAGCCGTGGAGGAAGGCGGCGGCCGCCACCGCGAGGAACCCGAGCCCGAGCGAGAGGCGCGAGCGGATGCGGACGCCCAACAGCTGCGGGCGGATGAACACGACGGCCGCCCCGGCGACGGCGACGAGGAAGGTGAAGAACTCGGCGGCGAACCGCAGCACGGCGGTGGAACTGGGCATCGTGCCTCAGGCTCCCGGCAGCACCAGCGCGAGCGCGGTCATCGACGTCTCAGGGCGGGGCGCGCCCCAGCCCCGATCGTCCTCAGCCCCCCGGTCACCGCCATCCCTTCCTCATCGGCATGGAGGCGACGCGACTTGAGCGGTTTCTTGCAGGCGGGGTGGCGCACCTAGCGCCGGCCGGCCGACGGGGAGCCCAGCGACGCCGCGTTGCTCCCGGGAAGCTCGGCGATGGCCCGGAGCGCCGCCCCGAAGTCGTCGACGGCCCGGACGAGCAGGTGGTCGCCGGCGTGGGCCTGGGCCTCCTCGAGGTTCCCGCGGGGGACGAGGAAGAGGGCGACGTCGCCGGCCTCGCGCACCGCCGCCACCTTCTGGCCGACGCCGCCCACCGCCCCGACCCTCCCGTCCAGCCCCAGCTCACCGGTGACTGCCACCTTCGCCCCTCCGGTGAGCTCTCCCGGCGTGAGCTCGTCCATCAGCGCCAGCGCGTAGGCGAGGCCGGCCGAGGGGCCCTCGATCGTCCCCGAGTCAATGGTGATCTCGAACGGGAGCTTCAACTTCGGGCCGAGCGTCACGCCGAGGAGGGCCTGGCCCTCATCGTTGCGGCCGAGCGTGGTCGTGAGCTCGGCCGGCAAGGCGACGCCGTCACGGACCACGCTGAGCCTCACGGTGTCGCCCGGTCGGTGACCCCGGATGATGGTGACCGCGTCGTCGGGGTCGCGCACCGGTCTGCCGTCGATGGCCACCAGCACGTCCTTGGGCTTGAGCACCTGGGCGGCCGGCAACCCGGCCTCCACCGAGCCGATCTCCGCACCCGCGCCGAGGTCGGCGAAGCCCAGGTGACGGAGCACCACGGCCTCGGCTGCCGTCTTCGAGTCGGCCATGGCGGCGGCGTTCATCCGGTGGTACTCGTCGGCGGGCACGGACCCCCGGATGTCCTCTTGATGGACGACGGCGACGTCGCGGTCGAGCCATCCTCCGATGGCCTCCCAGACGTTCACGCCCTCCCTCACCGAGACGGTGGTGAACAGCACGTCGCCCTCCGAGGGGTAGACGGGATGGCCGGTGACTTTGATGAGGTCGTCGACCTGGCGGGCCGAGCCGGGGGCGATGCTGTCGTAGGGGACGCGGACGAGCGCCCCGCCCGCGCCGAGGAAGGTCACGAGGAGGCTCACGAAGACGGCGATCACCGGGCCGCGACGATTACGGCGCGGTGGCTCCGGCGGCGGTGGCGGCAACGGCGGGGGTGGCGCGGGCCAGTACGCCGGTTGGGCCCCCGGTCGGGAAGCCTGCTCGGAGGGTGGCGGAGCGGCGTCGGCACCGCGGGGGGGCGCGTTGGGCACGGAGCTGCTGCCCGTTACGATCGGGTCGGTCGTGTCCACGCTGTTGGCGAGCCTCGCGGTGGTGGCGGTGGCGATCTGCGTTCTCCGGATCGCCCTGAGCGACCCCGACCAGCCTGCCACGACCCGTCGGCCTACCAACCGCGGCAAGCGCCGCCCCGGCGCGGCGCCAGCGGGCGCGGAGGCGGCCGAGGCGATGCCCGCCACGGAGGTGGCCGAAGCGGCCGAGGCGGTGCCCGCGACGGAGGCGGACGCGGCGGCGGAGGCGGTGCGCGCGACGGCGCCGGCCGAGGCGGACGCGGCGGCGGAGGTGGCGGAGGCGACGCCGGCGGCGGAGGTGGCGGAGGCGACGCCCGCGACGGCGGCGGCCGACGCGACGCCGGCGACGGAGGTGGTGCCCGCCACTGAGGTGGCCGAAGCGATGCCCGCGACGGCGGCGGAGGCGACGCCGGCGACGGAGGTGGACGCGGCGGCCGAGGCGACGCCCGCCACGGAGGCCGAGGCGATGCCGGTGACGGAGGCGGCGCCGGCGACCGCTGCCGCGGCGGCGGGGACGGCCGAGGCTTCGCTCCCGGTGTTGACGCCGGTGCCCGGACCGACGCCCGGCGAGAGACGGCGCCGCCTGCGGCGCTCGCGTCGGGGAGGAGCCCGTGTGCGCTCGGCGGTGACGCTGGTGATGCTGGTGACCTTCGTCGGGATCCTCCTGGCCGTCGCGGTGGGAGCGGCGCTCACCCTCGCGGCCGAAGCTCTCCGGGACGCGGTGGGCTGACGTCAGGTGGCGAGCACGAGCCGGACGACGTAGCGGAACGCCTCCGAGCCCGGGGGATGGCACGCGTAGAGGGTCGCGGTGGTGGCGGGAGTCTGGTCGGCGATCCAGGTGTCCGCCGGCCGCACGACCAGGCTGTCGGTGACCCGGTAGGTCGAGCGGGCGCCGCCCAGCGAGAACACGACGAGGTCGCCGGCCTGCAGCTCGTGGATGCGGGCGAAGGGCCGGCCATGGGTCGCCCGGTGGCCGGCGATCACCGCGTTGCCCCGCTCCCCCGGCAGGGCCGAGCCTGGCCAGTGGCTCGGCCCGCGGTCGATGTTGTTGAGTGTCACCCCCTCGAACAGGGGCTGCACGAGCCCGATGCGGGGGATCTCGATCGTGCCGATCTGGACGACGGGCTCGGGGGCGTAGGGGTCGTCGGGGATCCTGACCGGACGGGGGAGAGCGGTGGTGTCGGGTGCCGTCTCGTGCGCCGGCGGGAGGACAATGGTGGGCAGCGGCGAGGCGCTGACGCCGGCGGGCGGCGAGGACGGTTGGCCGGCGGCGCACGCCCCCGTGGCCAGGGCCACGGCCACCCCGACGACCGTGGCAAGGCGGCAGTGCTTGCGCACCAGGTCATGGTGTCACGGCGAGCGGCAGCCCGGCATGCGCGTGGATGACCCGGCCGGTCGCCGGCGCGAGGCCGCCCTCGCCGGCCACCGGGGCGACGCCGCCGCCGCCCGTGCGCTGCTCGGGGACCGCGTCGGCGCAGTGCGGGCGACCGCGCTGGCCGCCCTGGCCCGCGCCGGTGACCTCCGGCCCGACGAGCTGCAGGCCGCCCTCGCCGATGTCGACCCGGCGGTGCGGCGGCGCGCCTGCGAGCTGGCGGCGACCGTGCCCACCGTGGCCGCCGCCGACCTACGGCCGTTGCTCGCCGACGCCGATCCCACCGTGGTCGAGGTGGCCGCCTGGGCCCTGGGCGAGCGGGGCGCCGAGGCGGCCGGCGCGGTGGACGACGTCGCCGCCGTGGCCACCGGCCACACCGACCACCTCGCCCGGGAGGCGGCGGTGGCCGCCCTTGGCGCCATCGGCGACGAGCGGGGGCTGCCCGCCATCCTCGCCGCCACCCGCGACCGGGCCACCGTCCGCCGGAGGGCGGTGATCGCCCTCGCCCCCTTCTCCGGTCCCGACGTCGACGCCGCCCTCGAGGCCGCCCTCGCCGACCGCGACTGGCAGGTCCGCCAGGCCGCCGAGGACCTGACCGGCCGCCACTAACCGCCGATCACTCGAACCGGCGGTGGATTCTTGCGCCCCAGCGCACGAAACCACCGCCGGTTCGCCGAAGGGGTCTACCTCTCGGCCCCCATGAACAGCACCTTCAGGGACTCGAACGCCTCGAGGCACTTGCCGGCACCGAGCACGACGCACTCGAGAGGGGCGTCGACGAGGTGCACGGGGAGGGCGGTCTCCTCGGCCAGCCGGCGGTCGATGCCCCGTAGCAACCCACCGCCACCGACGAGGTGGATGCCCTGGATGATGAGGTCCTGGGCCAGCTCGGGCGGGGCGAAGCCCAGACAGTTGATCACCGAGTCGACGATGGCCCGCACCTGCTCGTCGATCGCCTCTCGCACCTCGCCGGGCGAGAGGATCGCCGTCTTCGGGAGGCCGGACATGAGGTCGCGGCCCCGCACCTCGGCCTTGACGTCGTCGTTGACGGGATAGGCGGAGCCGATCGCCAGCTTGATCTCCTCGGCCGTGCGCTCTCCGATCGCCATGCCGTACTCGCGGCGGACGTAGGACTGAAGCGCGGCGTCGATGTCGAACGACCCGACGCGGATGGCCTGGAGGGCGACGATCCCGCCGAGGGAGATCATCGCCGTCTCGGTGGTGCCTCCCCCGATGTCGACGACCATGTTCCCCAACGGCTCGTGCACGGGGAGGCCGGCGCCGATGGCGGCGGCCATCGGCTGGGCGACCAGCTGGGCGTCGGCCGCTCCCGCCTGGCGGGCCGCCTCCTTGACCGCCCGCCGCTCGACCTCGGTGATCGCCGACGGCACGCACAACAGCACCCGCGGCCGCTGGAAGCGGGACAGCCCGGCCCGCTGGAGCAGGAGGCGGATCATCCGCTGGGTGATGTCGAAGTCGGTGATGGCGCCCTTGCGCAACGGGCGCACCGCCTGGATGTAGCCGGGCGTCCGTCCGATCATGTGCCACGCCTGGTGGCCCATCGCCAGCACGTCCTGGGTCTGGACGTTCAGGGCGATCACCGTCGGCTCGTTGAGGACGATCCCCCGGCTCTTGGCGTAGACCAGGGTGTTGGCCGTGCCCAGGTCGATGGCCAGGTCCCTAGCCAGGGCGCCGGCTCCCCCCGTCGTCGCGTGCGCGCGTCGTCCTCTTGGGCGCGGCGTCCTCTGTTGGAGCCAGGGCGTCGAGCTCCCGGGCGAACGCACGCAGGCTGTGCTCCATCGACTGGGGTCGGCGGTGCCGCAGCCACAGCACGAGGAACCCGATGAGGCTGATCACGAGCGCGATCCCCAAGAAAACGAGGTTGCTCATCCCGCCACCTTGGGGACGTCGGCCAGCTCCGCCACCTCGGCGACCGGATGGGCGCAGGACGACCAGTCCTCGCCGCCGTCCCACGTCTCGCGCTTCCAGATGGGGACAGTGGCCTTGAGGGTGTCGATGCACCAGCGGGCGGCGGCGAACGCCTCCGGCCGGTGGGGCGCGGAGACGACCACGACGACCGACGCCTCGGTGACGGCCAGCTTCCCCGTGCGGTGGAGCAGGGCCAGCCGTCCGAGCGCCGGCCACCGCCGGTGGGCCTCGGCGACGATGGCCGCCATCCGCGGGCCGGCCTCCTCCTCGTACGCCTCGTACTCCAGGGCGGTCACGTTCGCCCGTCCGTCGGCGTGGTCGCGGACGGTGCCGGTGAACACGACGACCGCCCCGCAGTCGGGGCGGACCGCCCACTCCAGGGCGGCGGCCACGGGAAGGGGCTCGTCGCCCAGCGCGACCCAGTCGTCGGCCGAGGTATTGCGCACCACCACCGCCAATGCTATCGGCGACCACTTTGCCGACCAGCATCTTGCCGCCGCCGGACTCCGACGAAAACGGGGCGCCTGAAGGGGAATCCAGGAGGGCCGCCGGTAACGTGGGTCCTCATGGAGTTCGTCGATCCGGAGGACGAACGCTCTTCGTTCCGAGAGCCTCCGTCCCCGGACGACCGGCTGTGGCGCCACCCCTCGGAGCTGCCCTCGCCCTTCCCGGCCGCCTCGGGCCGGCGATCTTCGAGCGGGACGTCACTCTGGCTGGTGGCGGCGGTGTCGGCCCTCGGCGCCAGCCTCCTCTCCACCGGGCTGGTGGTGGCGTTCGTCCGCCGGGACCGGGCGCCGTCGCCGACCACCGCCGTCGAGCGGGAGCTGGTGCGGCCGCGCACCGCCGCAAACGCCGCCCCCTCGGCCGTCGTCGACATCGCGGAGCGGGTGCGGCCGGCCATCGCCCAGCTCAAGACCGAGGTCGGCGACCAGCCCGGGACCGGGTCGGGCGTGTTCTTGCGCAGCGACGGCCACGTGCTGACCAACGCCCATGTCGTCGAGGGCGCCACGACCATCAGGGTGGTGATGGCCAACGGCCGGGAGCTCCCCGCCCGTCTCATCGGGGCCGATCCGGACACCGACACCGCCGTCGTCAAAGTCGACGGCGGGCCCTTCCCGGTGGCCACCCTGGGCTCAGCCCTCGACCTCCGCGTCGGCCAGACCGCCATCGCCATCGGCTCCCCCCTCGGCCTCGCCGGTGGCCCGTCGGTGAGCGTCGGCGTGGTGAGCGGCCTGCACCGGGAGATCCGGCCCCGAGGGAGCAGCCGCACCCTCGTCGACCTCATCCAGACCGACGCCACCATCGTGCCCGGGTCCTCGGGCGGCGCCCTCCTCGACGCCGACGGGGCGGTGATCGGCATCACCACCGCAGTGGCGTCGAGCGAGGGGGGCATCGAGGGCGTGGGGTTCGCCACGCCGATCGAGGTGGCCCGATCGGTGGCGGACGAGCTCATCCGCACCGGACGGGTCGTGCACGTGTGGCTGGGCATCGAGGGCACCGACCTCGACGGCGCGCTGGCCGAGGAGCTCCAGCTCGACGGGGGGGCGATGGTCGGTCAGGTCAAGGACGGGAGCCCGGCGGATCAGAGCGGGCTGGCGGCGCGCGACGTGGTTGTGGCGCTCGACGGGCGCCAGGTCAAGTCGATGGGCGAGCTGGTCGTCGCCCTGCGGGGGCGGGCCCCGGGCCAGACGGTGATCCTCGAGGTGGTGCGGGACCGCCAGCGCCGCACCATGGCGGTCACGCTCGCCGAGCGGCCGCCGCCGCCCTGACGCCGAGCCTCATGGGCCCGCGTACCATGCCGCGATGAGCAGCGACCCTCCGGGAGGGCGCAACCCCTTCGAGGGCTGGCCGATGTTCGGCGACCTGGTCCGCTGGTTCAGCGGGTCGGGCCCGGTCAACTGGGACGTGGCCCGCCAGACGGCGCAGTGGACCGCTACCGAGGGCGCGAGCGAGCCCAACGTCGACCCGCTCGAGCGCCTGCGCCTGGAGGAGCTGCTCCGCGTCGCCGACCTCCACGTCAACGAGGCCACCGGCCTGTCCACCTCGCTCGGCGGCGGCGTGCTCGCCGTCCTGCCCGTGACCCGGGGCGACTGGGCGCTGCACAGCATGGAGGCGTACCGGCCCTTCCTCGAGCGCCTGGCCCGCTCATTGGCCGACTCCGCCACCGACGAGGTCGCCGAGGACCCCGCCACCGAGCTCCTCGGCGACCTGGGCAAGCTTCTCGTGCCCGTGCTCCTAGGCGTGCAGTCCGGGTACATGATCGGCAACCTGGCCCGGCGGTCGCTCGGGCAGTACGACCAGCCCCTCCCCCGCCCTCCGGCCGACCAGCTCCTCGTAGTGCCGGCCAATATCGAAGCCTTCGGGAAGGAGTGGGACCTCCCTCCCGCCGACGTCCGCATGTGGGTGTGCCTGCGGGAGGTCACCTACCACGCGGTGCTGGGGCGGCCCCACGTGCGGGCGCGTCTCCACGCCTACCTCGACGACTACGTCAGCCGCTTCGAGGTCAACCCCGACGCCGTCGAACGCAGCGTCGGCGAGCTCGACCCCAGCGACCCCGAGGCGCTCAGGCGGCTCCTGGGGAACCCCGAGACGCTGCTGGGGGCGGTGCAGACCGACGCCCAGCGGGAGGTGCTGGCCCGGCTGGCCGACCTGCTGGCGGTGGTCGTCGGGTACGTCGACCACGTCCTGGAGACGGTGGGGCACCGGCTGGTCGGGTCGTACCAGCGGGTGACCGAGGCCATGAACCGGCGGCGGGTCGAGGCGTCGGAGGGCGAGAAGTTCGCCGGCCGGCTCATCGGGCTGGCCCTCGAGCGGCGCGAGTACGAGCGAGGGGCGGCGTTCGTCGACGGGGTGGTCGAGCGGGCCGGGGAGGAGGGCCTGCGCCGCCTGTGGCAGTCGGAGCGTGATCTCCCCACCCCCGCCGAGGTCGAGGCCCCCGGCCTCTGGCTGGCGAGGATCGACCTCCCCGAGGACTAGTGGCCGGGCGGGTTCTGGCCCCGGGAAGGGGTTGATTTCCAACCACTTTCGTCACCCAATTGGCCGAGGGACACTGCCCGGTGGTGGCGGGCCGCGGAGAGGCCGCCGGCGTAGAGGACGAAGGCGGTGGCGGCGGCCAGCGAGATGACCAGCATCCCCGGGCGGCTGGGGATCGGGAGGATGACGGGGACCGCGGCACCGGCGACCCAGACCAGCTGGAAGCGCGTCTCGAAGCGAGCGAAGGTGCGGCCCCGCACGGCGTCGGGGGCGTCCCGCTGGACGATGCTGTCGAACGCCAGCTTGCCCGCCCCGGCCCCCAGCCCGACCATGGCGGCGAGGGCGGCGATGGCGGGACGACCGCCGAAGCGGGCGCAGGCGGCGGCGACCAGCGACACCATCAGGAGCGACCCGGCCAGGATCCTCTCCTCGGCGAACCGGCGGCGGAGGAAAGGTGCGACGGCGGCGCCGAGGAAGGACCCGGCCATGCTGGTGGCCAGCACCACGCCGAACCACCACGAGGGGGCGTTGTCCCGCCGCAGGGCGAAGGCGGTCAGGAACACGAGGAAGCCGACGATCCCCCGGAGCACGGCCATGGCCGTCACCCCCAGGCGGATGCTGGGGGCGTGCAGCTCGGCCTTCTCGGCGGTGGTGGGCAGTGGCGTGGTGGCGTCGGGCGGGCGGACGAGGCGAAAGCCGGCCACCGTCGCGGCCACGAAGGCGACGGCCGCCAGGCCTACCACCCACGGGCCCCCGAGGAAGCCGATCTTCAGGACGGCGGCGCCGGGGATGGCGGCGACGAACCCGGCCACCACCGCGATCACCGAGAGCCGGGAGTTGGCCTCGACCAGCTCGCCCTCGCCGCCGACAGTCGCCGGGACCAGGGCGCTCTTGGTGACCGAGTAGGCCTTCGACAGGACCAGCACCATGAACGCCTCGGGGAACAGCAGGAGGCTGTCCAGATGGCGGGCCATGAAGAGGCAAATCACCGCCCGCCCGGCGTTGGTAACGATGACCATCGTGCGCCGCCCGCCCCGGCTGCGATCGAGGGCGGGGCCGATCAGGGGCGCCACCACCGCGAACGGCGCCATGGTGAGGAGCAGGTAGAGGGCGACCCGCCCCTTGGCCGCGCTGGGCGAGATCGAGAAGAACAGCGAGCCGGCCAGGGCCAGGGTGACGAGGGTGTCCCCGGCGGTGGACAGGACGTGGGTGAGGGCCAGGCGGGAGAACGGGGTGCGCCCGAGCCGCGACCGGGCGGGCGGGGTCAGCGGCCTCCACCCCGGCTGGGCGCCCATGCCCTCATCGTAGGAGGGGGTGACGCTCGGCCGTCAGCGGTGTTTACCGGCTAACGCGTGGTGCCCGCGGCCCGGCCGCGGCTCCCCGAGGTCCTCGCCGCCCGCTTGACCCCCGCCGCCCGCTTGGTGGTCGCCGCCTTCTTGGTCGCCGCCTTCTTGGTCGCCGCCTTCTTGGTGCCCGCCGCCCGCTTGCCTGTGGCGGCGCCGGCCTGGCGGGCGGTGGTCCTGGCGTCCGTCCTGGTCTCCCGGGCGGCGCCCTGGGCCGCCCGCTTGACGTTCCGAGCGGCGCTCCTGGCCTCGCCCTTCACCTCCTCGGTGGCGTCCTCCGCCTCATCCTTGACCGTGGCGGTGGAGCGCTTCACCTGGGTGCGGATCTTGTCGGTCGCCGCGGTCAGGGCGGCGTCGGTGGCCGTCTCCTTCACCCGCTCGAGGCTCTGACGGGCGGTGGACTGGATCTCCCCGGCGACGTTCCGGCCGACCTCCTTGGCCTGCTCGGCCAGCGGGTCGACGAAGCCCGTCCGCGCTCTCTCGACCAGCTCGCGCTCGCGCTGGGTGGGAGGCAGCAGGGCGGCCGCTCCGAAGCCGGCGGCGAAGGCCAACAGGCCGGCCGCCAGCGGGTTCCCCCGGGCCTGCTGGCGCGCCGCGTCGGGTGCGTCGGCCACCGAGGCGGCCGCTCCCCGGGCCCGCCGGGCCAGTGCCTGCGTCTGGCCCCGTGCGGCACCGCCGGCACGGCCTTGGCCGCGCCCCGTGCCAGCGGCCTGGCGGGAGCGGCCGGCGGCCGTCCCGGCGGTCTGGCGGCTCCGGCCGGCGGCGGCACCCGCGAGCGGAGGCACCCGGTCGCCGCCCACGTCGCCGTCGTCGTCGCTCCCGACCATGTTCCGCACTCCTCGCTTGACGCCCTCGGCGCCCTTCTGGGCCAACCGCTTGGGCCTCACCTTGTCCTTCACGTCGTCGACCTTGTCGGCCAGGCCCGCCTTGGCCCGCTCCATCACCCTCTCGGGCGCCACCTTGTCGCCGATGGCCTCGAGGGTGTCGCCCAGGTCCTCGCGCACGTCCTCGATCTCGCCGCGCAGCTCCTCGGCCCGGGTTCCCATCTCAGTACCTCCTCCATGCGTCCGAATAGCCCTGCTGCTCCTGGGGCGGTCCTTGGGCACCGCGCTGCAGCGCGTCCTTCGCCGCCTGCACGTCCTCCTTGACGGTCTCCACCGTCCGTTCGGGGACGGGGCTGAAGGTGGCGAGCTTCCTCTTGCCCTGCAGAGCCATGACGCCGGCGACCGCGCCGAAGACGACGGCGACGATCAGGAAGGCCAATCCCGTCGGCATCACCGCGGCCAGCCCCCATGCGGCGGCGAAAGAGAGGAGGATCGCAGCCAGCAGCCCGACGACGCCGGCGGCGGCGAAGGCCGCCGCCCCCTTGACGCCCCGGTCGATCTGGGCCTTGGTCTCGACCTTGGCCAGCTCGATCTCCTTGCGCATGAGCGCCTGAAGCTGGCTGGTGACCTCGGAGAGGAGCTCGCCGAGCGGGCGCTCCTCGGGAGCCGCCGCCCTGGGGGCTCCCCGACCGCGCGAACCGGTGGCAGGCACGGTCACACCCTCCCGGAGGTGGCGGTGCCGGGTTGGCCGTCGCTGGAGGACGCCCGCACCGCCCGCCCTATCCCGAAGCCGGCGAGGGCGGCGCCCACGAGGAAGGCGCCGGGCCGCCGGCGGGCGAAGCTCTGGACGTCGTCGAGGACGGCCGTCAAGCCGCGGGTCTGGATGTCATCGATTACGCCGTACACCCGGTCGGCGGCGTCGTACACAGCGTTGGCGGCGTCGCTGACGTAGGGCTGCACGGTCGCGGCGTCCTCAGGGTGACCTTCGGCCAGGGCCCGGATCTCGTCGCCCAGCCGGGAGAGGCTGTCACCCAGGCGGCGGGACTGGGCGTCGAGCTGCTCCTGGACCTGCGCCTTCGCCTCCTCGACGACCGTCCGGCCCTGCTCGACGACCTCGCCGCCTACCTGAGGCGCCTGCTCGAGGACGGTGTCCTTGACCCGCTGGGCCTGTCGGGTGGCGACGTCGGCCAGCTGCTGGCCCTTCTCCTGCACGGTGGACGCCACTTCCTGTGCTTGCTCGCCGGCCTGCGACGCCACCTTCTTGACCCGCGAGCCCGAGCGGGCGGCGGCACGTCCGGTGGCGCGAGTGGATCGCCGGGCGGCGGCGCCCGGTGCCGTCTGCTGTTGTGCCATCCGTTTCTCTCCTCTTCCGATGAGATGTCCAACTGCGTGCGTGCGGCTCGACGCCGCTCGGGCGGAGCCGCACCGCCTCTGACGCTGCGTGGAACGAGCGGGCGCGCCTCTCGGATCAGCGCCCTTCTTCGTCGTCGTCGCTGTCGCCGCGTACGGCGTCGCGAGCGCGGTCGACGACGGCCGCCACCTTCTCGCTCACGCCACCCGCCGATGTCCGCGGATGGGGCCGGGTCGGGGCCGACTGCCTGGCCTCCTCCAAACGCTCGCCGAGGGCGGTGAACTCCGCAGGAGGCAGGGACCAACGGAGCTGCTGGAGGATCTCGACCTGCTCCTCCTCCACGTGCGCGAGCAGCTCGTCCCGCAGGGCGTTGACCTGGCTCTCGACCTCGGGATCGGACCCGTCGGCACCGTCGAGGTCGGCCAGCATCTCCTTCATGCGCTGGTGGTCGGCCTCCGCCTCGTCGGCGAGGCGATCGCCCTCGGGGATCACCTCCCGCACGAGCGGGTAGACCTCCTTCTCCTCCACGGCCGCATGGACCGAGAGCTCCCGGACGATGTTCTGCAGGATGTCGGTGCGCTCCTCGGGTTCGGCGGCGGAGAACGACTGAAAGAGATTGGCCACCGTCTGGTGGTCCTTCTCGAGTGAGAGCACCGGGTCTGACGGCGAATCCATGGTCATGATCGAACCTCCTGAGACCCAGCCCCCTGGGGCACCGGCGGCAACGTGGCCCCGGTCCGGCCGGACGCCTCGTCCCCCGGCTCGGCCAACTGCTCAATCAGGAAGTACCTGCCCTCCGCGGATGGCGCTGAAACGGCGGGTTGAGCCACGCCTTTCCGTATCAGTCGTCCGTGTCGCCCTCCCAGCGGCGGTCCTCCTCGTCCCAGGCCTCGTTGCGCGCCTCGACGCGCTCGCGCCAGTTGGTCGCTTCCTCCTTCGACCCGTACGGGCCGAGGCGCTGCGCTGCGCCGCATGCCTCGTCCGCCGCCTCGGCCCGCTCGTGATCGAGGCACCAGTACCACTCGCCTGCCATCACCACCTCCCGGCGTGTCTCACCGCGCGGCGGGAAGATACCGGGCGGCGAGCCAGCGACCGTTGAGCACGTCCAGCTCCCAGACGGACCCCTTGGCGAACGGGTAGTCGGGAGGGAGGGGAAGGCCGTCCGTGGCGGCGAGGGTGTCGAGGATGGGCGGGATGAGGTCGCCGTGCGTGCAGGCGACGGCCGTCGACGACGCCAGAGCACGGAGGAGCTCGACCGCTTCGGCGGGAGCGGCGTCTTCACCGAGGGCGGCCACCTGCTCGACGGGGAGCCCCAGCTTCTCGGCCAGCGGCTCGACCGTCTGCACGCAGCGCAGGTAGGGGCTCGAGAGCACGCGGCGCACGGGCCGGTCGGCCAGCAGTTCGACGAGGCCCTCGGCCTGGCGCCGGCCCTTTCGGCTCAGAGGCCGGTCGCGGTCGGGGCCCTCCCAGTCACGGCGGCTTCCGGCCTTGGCGTGGCGCACGAGGTAGAGGGTCACCGCCGGATCGTAGGCAGGGCCTCAGACCGTGAGGGAATCGACGACCTCGGCGTCGTGGTCGTAGGTGAGCAGGTCGCCCACCTCGTCCCTCGCCACCCACCGGACCTCGTCGATCTCCGCGGTCGGCGTGAAGGAGCCCGTACCCGTCCCCTCCTCGGGGGTCATGGCCCAGTACCGCACGACCTTGAGTCGACCTCGATGGTCCGTGTACTCGGCGCCGAGCAGCTCGTGGCCCAGGCGGCAGCGCAGACCGGTCTCCTCCCCCACCTCGCGCACGGCGGCCGCCTCGTGACTCTCGCCCGGGTCGAGCTTGCCCTTGGGCAGGCTCCAGTCGTCGTACTTCGGGCGGTGCACCACGAGCACCTCTATCCCGTCCTGCGGGGTGCGCCGCCACACCACGCCGCCGGCCGCCTGGACGGCCTCCGTCACCGGCTCCGAGGGAACTAGTCCTCGGCGAGCATGTCGCTGCGGCGCCGGCGGGCCCGTTCGAAGGCGAGCTCCTGGAGCCGGAGCTGGGCGTTGATGCCCTCCTTCTCCTCGACCTTGTGCCACGAGCCGTCGGCGCGCAGCTCGGAGGCGAGGACGTCGTCGCTCAGGCAGACGTCGAGGATCTCCTGGAGGCGCTCCTGCAGCGCCGGGTTCTCCACGGGGACGACCGCCTCCACCCGGCGGTCGAGGTTTCGGGGCATGAGGTCGGCCGAGCCCATGAAGTACCGGCGGCTCTCCCGCGGGCCGAAGCCGTAGATGCGCGAGTGCTCGAGGTAGCGCCCGACGATCGACCGGACGGTGACGTGCTCGGAGAGCCCGGGCACACCCGGTCGCAGGCAGCAGATGCCCCGCACGATGAGGTCGATGCGCACCCCCGCCTGGGAGGCGGCGTAGAGCTCGTCGACCATGGCGGTGTCGACGAGGGCGTTCATCTTCATGACGATCCGGCCCTCCTCGCCGGCGTCGCGCTGCTCGCCGATGAGATCGACCATGGCGGAGCGCAGCGAGCCCGGGGCGACCAGGAGCTTGCGGTACTTCGTCTGGCGGCTGTACCCGGTGAGGTGGTTGAACAGGTCCGAGAGATCGGCTCCCAGCTCCTCGTCGGCGGACAGCAGGCCGAGGTCCTCGTACAGACGGGCCGTCTTGGGGTTGTAGTTGCCGGTGCCGACGTGGCAATACCGGCGTATGCCGTCGGGCTCGTCCCGAACGACCAACGCGGTCTTGGAGTGCGTCTTGAGCCCGACCAGCCCGTAGACGACGTGGACGCCGGCCTGCTCCAGCGCGCGGGCCCAAGCGATGTTCGCCCTCTCGTCGAACCGGGCCTTTAGCTCCACGAGGGCGGCGACCTGCTTCCCCCGCTCGGCCGCCCGGATGAGCGCTTTGACCACCGGGCTGTCGCCCGAAGTGCGGTAGAGCGTCTGCTTCATGGCCAGCACGGCGGGGTCGTCGGCCGCCTGCTCGATGAACGCCTCCACCGACGTGGCGAAGGAGTCGTACGGGTGGTGCACGAGCACCTCGTTCTCGCGCAGCACGGCGAAGATGTCGACGGGGTTGCCCTCGTGGTCGACGAGTTGCGGCTGCGTGACCCCCACCCACACGTCGTCTTTGAGCTCGGGACGGTCGAGGTCGTACACAGCCCACAGGCCGGCCAGGTCGAGGGGCCCCTCGATCTCGTAGACGTCGTCCGGCTCCAGCTCGAGCTCCCGCATGAGCAGCTCTCGGGTGGCGGCCGACATGCCGCTGTCGATCTCCAGCCGCACCGCCTTGCCGAACCGGCGGCGGCGGAGCTCGAGCTCGACCGCCGCCAGCAGGTCGTCGGCTTCCTCCTCCTCGAGGGCGAGGTCGGCGTTGCGTGTCACCCGGAAGGGCTCGTGGCCCTGGATCTCCATGCCCGGGAAGAGAGTGCCCAGGTGGGCGGCGATCACCTGCTCGAGGGGGACGAAGCGCTCGCCGTCGGGCATCACGACGAAGCGGGGAAGCACCGGCGGCACCTTTACGCGGGCGAAGCGGTCGTCCCCCGACTTCGGGTCGCGGACGCGGACCGCCAGGTTCAGCGACATGTTGGAGATGTACGGGAACGGGTGGCCGGGATCGACGGCGAGGGGGGTGAGGACGGGAAAGATGCGGTCGTGGAAGACCTCGACGAGGTACTCCCGGTCGTCGTCGTCGAGCTGGTCCCAGTCCGACAAGACGATCCCGACCTCCCCGAGCGCCGGCACGACCTGGTCGAGGAAGGTCTGCGACTGGCGCTTGACCACCTCCTGGACGCGCGAGCGGATGGCCCGCAGCTGCTCGGTCGGCGTCATCCCGTCGGCGCTGGTGGCGGTGAGCTTGGCCGCCTCCTGTTCCTTGAGTCCGGCCACCCGGACCTGGAAGAACTCGTCGAGCCCCTCGCTGAAGATGGCGAGGAACTTGGCTCGTTCCAGCAGCGGCTGCTTGGCGTCCTCGCCGAGGGTGAGCACGCGGGCGGCGAAGTCGATCCACGCCAGGTCGCGGTTGAGGTAGCGGGGCTGGAGCCGCTCCGAGGAGTCGGTCTCCTGCCCCTGGCCGTCCGAGCCAGGCTCGTCGGTTGCGCCTTCGGTCTCGCCCTCGGCCTCCGTCTCGGCCTCGAGGTCGGTCACACCCTCACCGTACTTGACCCCGCCCGAAGTCCCGTCGCGGCACTAGTGCCGGATCGAGAACGTTTCTTGATCCGGCACTAGGTGCAGCAGACGCCGGGGCCGCACACCTCGACCGCACGGAGGTCACCGCCGGCGACCTCGGCGTCGGCCAGGACCGTGTACACCTCCCAGGGCGCGCCGTCGGGGTCGTCGACCCAGACCTTGTCCTGCACGGCGTAGCAGCACGAGACCTGCCCCTCGGCCGCGGTGGACAGCCCCTCGTCGCCGAGGCGACGCTCCGCCGAGCGCACCTCCTCGACCGACTCGACCTCGATGCCGAGGTGGTTGAGGCGCGTCTCGGCGCCGGGGGACTCGAACAGCACGAGCTTCAGCGCCGGGTCGGCGACGGCGAAGTTGGCGTAGCCCGGCCGCCGCTTGGCCGGTGGAGCGCCGAAGAGCTTGGAGTAGAAGGTGACCGCCTCCTCGATGTCGGAGACGTTGAGGGCGAGCTGCACCCGGGACATGGGGTCCTCCTGATAGTTTGATGGTGATCGATATGTCATCCTCGCGCACACATCGACGGCGATCAATGGATTTGTCCGCCGACTGCTGTCTCTCGATCGCCGATGCGCCGCTCGACGAGGACGACGCCGTCGAGCTGGCTGCCGCCTTCGCCGCCCTCGCCGACCCCGTCCGCCTGCGGCTCCTGAGCCTCATCGCCGCCGCCGGCGAGATCTGCTCGTGCGAGCTGCTCGAGCCACTGGGCAAGAGCCAGCCCACCATCAGCCATCACACGAGGGTGCTGAGCGAGGCCGGGCTCATCGTCGGCGAGAAGCGGGGCCGCTGGGTGTGGTGGTCGGTGGTCCCGGAGCGGCTGGCCCGCCTCAGCGCGGCGACGTCGACGGCGCCCATACGAACGCTCAGGTGAGGGGTCGCTCGTACTTGTAGCCGAGGCCCCGGATGGTCACGATGCGCCGGGGCACCGCCGGGTCCTCCTCGACCTTGGCCCGAAGGCGCTTCACGTGCACATCCAGGGTCTTGGTGTCACCGACGTAGTCGGAGCCCCACACGTGGTCGATGAGGACGTCACGGGTCAGCACCCGCCCGGCGTTGTCGAGCAGGACCTCGAGCAGCTCGAACTCCTTGAGCGGAAGGTTCACCCGCTCGCCGCGCACGAACACCTCGTGGCGCTCGGGGTCGAGGCGGACGTCGCCCACCTCCAGGGCGGCCCCACCCACCGGCGGCGCAGGGCCGGGGGCCCGGCGCAGCGCCGCCCGCATCCGGGCGACCAGCTCGCGGAGGCGGTAAGGCTTGGGCACGTAGTCGTCGGCGCCGACCTCGAGGCCCACGACGGTGTCGATCTCCGACGTCTTGGCCGACACCATGATGATGGGGACGCGGGACCGGGCGCGGATGTCCCGGCACACGTCGAGCCCGGACACCTTGGGCAGCATCACGTCGAGCAGCACCAGGTCGGGCTTCACCTCGTCGAACAGGGCGAGGCCCTCGGCGCCGTCGCGCGCCACCCGGACGCGGAACCCCTCCCGCTTGAGGCCCACGGTGAGGGCCTCCACGAACGATTCCTCGTCCTCGACCACGAGGATCATGCCACCGAGGTCGCTCATGGCGACGCCCGGCTCAACCGGCTTTGGCCGGAGACACCGCCATCGGACCGGGACCGGCGGGGAGCCGGAGGGTGAACGTCGAGCCCTCGCCCTCCTGGGACGCGACGCGCACGTCGCCGCCGTGGCCGGCGGCGACGTGACGGACGATGGCCAGCCCCAGGCCGGTGCCGCCGGAGTCGCGCCCGCGGCCGCGGTCGACCCGATAGAAGCGCTCGAAGATGCGCTCGAGGTCGCGCGCCGGGATGCCGATGCCGCGGTCCCTCACCTCGAGCTCGACCCACTGCCCGTCGGTGCGCGAGCGGACGTCGACGGTGGAGCCCTCGTCGGAGTACTTCACCGCGTTCTCGAGGAGGTTGAACAGCGCCGACACGAGCTGCCGCCGGTCGCCGGTGACGGTCATGTGCCGGGACGCCTCTCCGAAGGTGATCGTGATGGCGCGCCGCTCCGCCGCCGGCCTGACCCGCTCGGCGGCCTGGGCCACCACCAGGTGGACGGGCACCGGCTCGCGGGCGGGCGCCTCCTCCGACTCGATGCGGCTGAGGTCGAGCAGGTCGTCGACCACCCGGGCCACCCGCTGCGCCTCCGTCTGCAGGCGCCGGGCCAGACGGCTGACGACCTCGGGGTCGTCCTCGCCGGCGAGCGTCTCGGCGAGCAGGGCGAGGGCCCCCACGGGCGTCTTGAGCTCGTGGCTGATGTTGGCGACGAAGTCGCGACGGACCGCCTCGAGCCGCCGGCGTTCGGAGACGTCGTCGATGACGGCGACCGCGCCGACGCCGCGCCAGCCGTCGTCGAGCGGCGACGCGGCGATGGTGAGGGTGCGCCGGGGGGGCCCATAGAGGTCGAGGGTCTGCGACCGGGCCTGACCGTCGACCGCGTCCTTGAGCAGGTCGACCACCGCCTGCTGGGCGAGCACGTCGGTGTGGCCCGGCCCCATCACCGCGTTGGCCTGCTCGTTGGTGAACACGATCTCGCCGTGCTCGTCCGAGACCACGACGCCCTCCGACACCGCGCTCAGCGCCTGCTCGAGACGGTCGCGGGCCAGCCGGGCGTTGCCCCGTTCGGTGACGGCCCTCTCGGCCAACCGCTCCAGCCGGCTGAGGTTGGCGTCGATGCGCCCACCGCCGGTGAGCCCGTTCCCCTCGCCGGTCTCGTCGGCCAGGCGGGCGGCGAGGACGCCGAGGCGGCGGGCGACTATGCGCCTCGACCGCCAGACCCACACCGCCGCCACCAAAAAGACGACCCCGGCCAAGGCCGCGACCACGCCGGTGGGGCCTATGTCCATCGCGTCCAAGATACGCCCCGGCGGTTCTCGATCAGGCGATGGTCGGGGCCGTCAACCGATCTCCGCGGCGAGGTAGCTCGGGTCGCCGGTGATCATGTAGACGACGCGGTCGCCGACCGCCACGGCGTGGTCGGCGATGCGCTCGAGGTGGCGGCCGGCGAGCAGGGCGTGGAACACCAGCCCGCTGGCTTCGGGCCCGTCCTGGGCGAGGAGGTGGGCGGCCAGCCGGCGGAAGCACGCGTCCAGGGCGTCGTCTCGGCGCTCGAGCGCACCGGCCAGCTCGAGGTCCTCGTCGCGCCAGGCGCGCCGCGCCGACGCGACGAGGTCGAGGGCGATGTCGGCCATCTGACCCAGGAGCACGAGCGAGGTCGACTCTCGTGCCCAGTCGACCCGTGCGAGCTTGGCGATGGCCACGGCCAGGTCGCCGGTGCGCTCGTAGTCGGCCATGACGCGCAGGCTCGACACGAGGAACCGCAGGTCGGCGGCCACCGGCGCCTGGCGGGCCATCAGCTGGTAGGCCCGCTCCTCGAGGGCGACGAACAGCCGGTCGAGGTCGTCGTCGCCGGCGATCACCAGCTCGGCCTTGGTCCCGTCGTCGCCGACCAGCGCGCCGACCGCCCCCCGCACCGCTTCCTCCGCCAGCGCTCCCAACCAGTCGACGTCGGCGCGCAGGGTGCCGAGCGCCTCCTGGAAGGCGACGCGGGAGGTCATCGGAGTTGGCGCGGCGGCGGTCCCCCCGACCTCATCCGAACCGACCGGTGACGTAGGCCTCGGTGCGGGCGTCCGACGGGGCGGTGAAGAGCTTCTCGGTGTGGTCGTACTCGACCAGGTGGCCCGTGCGGCGGTCGCCGTCGCCCACCTCGACGGTGAGGAACGCCGTCCACTGCGACACCCGGGCGGCCTGCTGCATGTTGTGGGTCACGATGATGATCGACAGCTCCCGGCTCAGGTCGGTCATGAGGTCCTCGATGTGCATGGTGGAGATGGGGTCGAGGGCTGAGCAGGGCTCGTCCATGAGGAGGACGTCGGGGTTGTTGGCGAGGGCCCGGGCGATGCAGAGGCGCTGCTGCTGGCCCCCCGAGAGGCTGTAGGCGTCGGACCGGAGCCGGCCCTTGACCTCGTCCCACAGCGCGGCCCGGCGCAGCGACTCCTCGACGCAGTCGTCGAGGCCCTTCTTGCGGCCCAGGGTCCTCGGCCCGAAGGCGACGTTGTCGTAGATGGACTTCGGGAACGGGTTCGGCTTCTGGAAGACCATGCCGATGCGCTTGCGGACCTCGACGGGGTCGACGTCGGCGCTGTAGAGGTCCTGTCCCTCGTAGCGGACCTCGCCCTGCACCGTCGCCCCGGGGATGAGGTCGTTCATACGGTTGAAGCAGCGGACGAGCGTGCTCTTCCCGCATCCGGAGGGGCCGATCACCGCGGTGATGTGCTTGCGGTAGACGTCCAGGGTGACGTCTTTGACCGCGGGGACGCCCGAGTAGCTGACGCCGACCTGCCGGAGCTCGAAGACGACCTGGCGGTCCTCGTCCGCCTCGGCGGCCTCCCCGAGTGCCGAGCCGAGGTCGATGGGCGTCGACCGCTCGTCGAGGCTGCCCTCGTCGCCGCTCGTGCGGTCGGCGGTATCGGTCGGGAAGCCGTCCACTACCACCTCCGTTGGTAACGCCGTCGGAGCCATATTGCCGTCCCGTTCATCGCTACCAGGATGACGAGGAGGACGACGATGGCGGCGGCGGCGAGGACATGGAACTCCTCCTGCGGGCGGGAGATCCAGTTGAAGATCTGCACGGGCAGCACCGAGAAGGCGCTGTCCAGGCCGCTCGGGTTGAAGGTGACGAACGTGAGCGCCCCCAGCAGCAGGAGCGGAGCTGCCTCGCCGATGGCGCGCGACAGGGCGAGGATGCTGCCGGTGGCGATGCCCGGGATGGCCGCGGGGAGCGTCTGGCGGCGGATGGTCTGCCACTGGGTGGCGCCGAGGGCCAGCGAGGCCTCCCGGATCGAGCGGGGGACGGCACGGATCGCCTCGCGCGAAGCGATGATGACGATGGGCAGCACGAGGAGGGAGAGGGTGAGGCCGGCGGCCAGCACGCTGGGGCCGAGGTCCGCCCATCCCCGGGCGAGGAAGGCCAGGCCGAGGATGCCGTACACGATCGACGGCACCGCGGCCAGGTTCTGGATGTTGATCTCGATGAGGCGGTTGTACCAGCGGGTGCGGTCGGCGTACTCCTCGAGGTAGATGGCGGCGCCGATGCCGACAGGGATGCACGTGACGACGACGACCCCCATGACCCAGAGGGTGCCGAAGATCGCCGACTGGGCGCCCGCCCTCGTCGGCCGGCTGGAGGG
This sequence comes from Acidimicrobiales bacterium, assembly GCA_036260255.1. GTDB lineage: Bacteria > Actinomycetota > Acidimicrobiia > Acidimicrobiales > AC-14 > DASZJY01. The sequence continues at coordinate 29,055 of DATAAF010000016.1, forward strand.
GAAGTGGGTGAGGAGGTCGAGGTTGAGGCGGGCCCGGCCCTCGGTGACGACCTGCAGCAGGAGGGTGACCAACGCCACCATGGCGAGGAGCAGGCTGGCCAGCATGACGGCGCGGAACGCCCAGTGGGCCACGTCCGGGCGGTGGCGGTCACCGTCGCCCGTGAGGGGGCTGCGGTCGGCGGGCGAAGGGGCGGCCATCAGTAGACCTGGCGGTAGCGGCGCACGAGGCGGATGCTGAACAGGTTCATGAGGAACGTGATGAGGAACAGCGTCGTCCCCACCGCGAAGATCGTCTTGTAACCGACGCTTCCCGTGGGCTGGTCGCCGATGCCGGCGGAGGCGATGAAGGCGGTCATCGTCTGCATGGCCTCGGCCGGGTTGAAGCTCAGGTTCGGCGTCCCCCCGGCGGCGATCAGCACGATCATGGTCTCGCCCACGGCCCGGGAGATGCCCAGGACCACGGCGGCCACGATCCCGGAGAGCGCGGCGGGGAAGACGACTCGCAGCGACGTGGTGAGGCGGGTGCCGCCCAGGGCGAAGGACCCCTCGCGGAGCGACTGGGGCACCGCCGCCATGGCGTCCTCCGACAACGAGGTGATGGTCGGCACGATCATGATGCCCATGACCAAACCGGCGGAGGCGGCGTTGAAGACTCCTGGCGGCTGGCCGAACGGCCACAGGTCCTGCAACAGGGGCGTGACGAATGTGAGGGCGAAGAAGCCGTAGACGACGGTGGGGATGCCGGCGAGCAGCTCGAGGGTCGGCTTGAGGAGGTTCCTGACCCGCGGCCGGGCGTACTCGCTGAGGTAGATGGCGCTCAGGAGCCCGACCGGGACGGAGAGGGCGAGGGCGATGCCGGTGATCAGGAACGTGGCGCTGACGAGGGGCAGCACGCCGAACTCGGGGTCGGCGAACAGGGGCGACCAGGTCGTGGAGGTGAGGAACTCCACGATGCTGACGTCGGCGAAGAACTCGATCGTCGGCTGCAAGAGGGCGAAGACGATGCCGACCGTCGTCGCCACCGAGAGGAGGGCGCAGGCGGCCAGCACCGCCTTGACGGCCATCTCGCCGTAGCGAGGCCGCCGAACCCCCAGGCCCCGGGTCTGGGGCCCGGCGGACTCGAACGTCCCCGCGGTGCTCAAGACGTGAGAAGCGTCTGGATCGACCCCAGGGACTCCTGCTTCTGGGCCTCCGTCATGGGGACGAACCGGGCGTCGGCGGCGATCTCCTCTGCGTTCTCGATGTAGGAGCGGACGAACTCCCGGACTTCGGGCCGCTGGAGGGCGTCCGCCTTCGGGTAGATGAAGAGCGGTCTCCCGAGCGGCTTGTAGCTGCTGTTCTGTACCGTCTGGGCGCTCGGCGCCACGCATCCGGCGCCCCCGTCGACGGCCACCGCCTTGACCCTCCCCTGGTTCTCCTCCACGTAGGAGAGCCCCAGGTACCCGATGGCGCCCTTCGTCCCGGCCACCCCGCTCACGGTGACGTTGTCGTCCTCGCTGGCGGTGTAGTCGGTACGACTGGCGCCTTCCTTGCCGTTGACGGCCTCGGTGAAGTAGTCGAAGGTCCCCGAATCGGTGCCCGCGCCGAACAGGGCGATCCTCTCGTCCGGGAAGCTCGGGTCGACGTCCCTCCAGTTGGAGACGGTGCTCCGGGGCGCCCACACCTTCTTGAGCTGGTCGACGGTGAGGCACGTGACCCAGGTGTTCTGGGGGTTCACGACGACGGCGAGCCCGTCGTTGGCCACGGTGAGCTGCTCGTAGCGGATCCCCTTGGCCGCGCAGGCGTCCTTCTCCGACTGCTTGATGGGCCGGGAGGCGTCGCTGACGTCCGTCTCGCCGTTGCAGAACTTCTCGAAACCGCCGCCCGTCCCCGACGTCCCGACGGTGATCCGCACGTGGTTGTGCTCTTCCATGAACCGCTCGGCGGCAGCCTCGCTGAGGGGCGCCACCGTGCTGGACCCGTCGATGCGGATCGACCCGCTCAGCCTCTGGCCGCCGCTCTCGGCTGGCTCGCCGCCGCCGCACGCGCCGACCGCCAGTCCCAGAGCCAGCGCGAGGGCCCCCCGCCTGACCTGCCGAGACCTCGCTCGTGACACGGTCACCCCTTCCCGATCGGTGGAACCTCTGTCCCACCGATGAAGGTACGCAACGGTCGTGGCCGGCAACTGGACTCGGTGTGAACACGAGGTGAACGGACGCGGAACATCGTCGGCTCGACGGTCCGCCTCACAGCCCCACCGGGGCCCAGAGCGCTCCCCGTGAGGAACGTGCGTCGGTCGATGGTGGTCACGGCCCGACCGTACGGAGCGCAGGTGGCGCCCCAGTTGCCGATCGGCGACGCCGAGCTGGCGCCGGGATGAACTTCGGACGAGGCTCGCCGGTCTACCCGGTGTCGTCGAGGTCCTCGTCGGGGACGCCGAGGTCCCAGTCGAGGATGAGCGCCTCTCGCTCGGCGTCGCGGACCACCCGCTCGCGGTTGCGCCGGAACTGCGGGTCGTGCGGGGGGAGGAGCAGGAGGCGGGCCAGCGCCCGCTCGCGGAACGCCTCGATCACGCTGCGGTCGCCGAACTCGGAGACGACCTCCCAATGGGGCGCGACCGGCCCAAGGTAGACGACGCGCACGTGCCCGCGGGGGGCTCGCTGCTCCTCCTGGTCGACGCCGAGATCGGACATGGGAAGGCCAAGCTAGCCGCCCGGCCTCTGGGCCAACGTCACCCTGGCCGACTGCTGCCGGCCGCCGCGGATCCACGTGATCTCGACGAGGTCGCCCGGGTCGTGGCTGCGCACCGCGGCCCCGAGGTCGTCGGACGACGAGATCCGGTCCGTGCCGACTCGCACGATCACGTCGTCGGGCTGGAGACCAGCTCCCTCGGCGGGCGACCCCGGGTCGACCTCCAGCACCACCGCCCCGGCGTTGCCCTGGAGGGTCGCGGTGGTCACGCCGAGGAACGCCCGCGGCCCGGACGCCTGCGCAGTGCCGCCGCGGCGACGGAGGTCGTCGACGACCGGTTGGAACGTGTCGCTCGCGATGGCGAAGCCGATGTTCTGCGCCTCGGCGGTGCCCGTCCGCTGGATCACCGCGGTGTTCATGCCGACGACCTGGCCGTCGACATCGACCAGCGGCCCGCCCGAGTTCCCGGGGTTGATGGCGGCGTCGGTCTGGATCAGGTGCTCGAGCCGGTGGCCCGGCGACTCGCCGATCGTGCGGTCGAGGGCGGAGACGATGCCGGTCGTCACGGTGGGGCCGCCGGGCAGGGCCAAGGCGTTGCCGATCGCCACCACCGCGTCGCCCACCTGCAGGTCGGCCGAGCGCCCGACGTCGACGGTCGGCAGCCCCGAGGCGCCCTGCAGCCGGAGGAGGGCGATGTCGGCGGTGGCGTCGGCGCCCACGACGGCGGCGTCGAAGGTCCGCCCGTCGTCGAGCTTCACTTGGATCGTCCTCGCCCCGGCCACCACGTGGGCGTTCGTGAGGACGTCGCCGCCGGGTGTGAGGATCATCCCCGTCCCCGCCCCCTCGGGGACGACGTCGAAGAAGCGGCTGGCGAAGCCGCCGATGTTGATCGACACCACGGCCGGCTCGACCTTGGCGAGGATCGAGCGGATGTCCCCGGGCCGGGCCAGGCTGGCCGCCGGACGGTCCGGTGCGGCGGCGGTCGAGCGGCGCAGGCCCTCGCCGTCGTCGTCCAGGGCGAAGACGAGACCGCCGGCGACGACGGCCCCGACGACCGCGCCGACCAGGGCGGCGACCAACCAGTGCCGCGCCATCGCCGGCGACGACGTCGGGGGCGGCGGTGGCGGCGGGGGCGCTCCGGCGGTGGACGGCGGGTACTCGAAGACCGGTCTCTCGGGCATGGGTCCTCCGGCGCGATGTGGCTGAAACGCGGAAACGCGGGTTGCGCGGAGCCGATTCCCGTCATGAGAGGGGTGGAAACGTGCGCAATCCGCCGGGCGCCGCTCCCCGTAGGACAAGTGGAACCGGGAGCGGTCCCGGCCCGTTGTCGTTGTGGTGAGGCCAAGGAGGAGGGCCGATGGACACCGCCTGGATGGCTGACGGGAACTGCCGGTCCGAATCACCCTCGCTGTTCTTCCCGAGCGACGGCGTCGGCGTCGAGGTGGCCCGGCGGGTCTGCGCCACCTGCCCGGTCAAGACGCCGTGCCTCGAGTACGCCCTCCGCAACAGCATCGACCACGGGGTCTGGGGCGGCGCTTCCGAGCGCGAGCGGCGCCGCATCGCCCGCCGCCGCCGCCTCGAGCAGGCCCAAGCGCACACGTAGGGTTTCGCCTCGCAACCAGCCGTTGCGCGGGCACCTACAACCGAACGAGCGAGCGGCAGATGCGGCGGAGGCGGTCGCCCAGCGACAGGCTGAGGCCGGCGGTGGGCAGCGAGTCGGCCGCCGCGATCAGGTGCTCCATGGGGGCGTCGCTCACCATGGCGTAGACCGTGCCCTCGGCGTGCCACAGGAGCATGTGTCCTCCGGGCCAGGTGTAGCCCCACGCCCGCCGGTCCCCGAGCTTGAGCCGCCTGCCGCTGGCGGGGACGTCCCCCCGGTTGAGGCGGCCCCGCTGCTCGAACACCGAGAGGTCGTACAGCCCGTCGTTGTACAGCGCCTGCACGACCCCGCCGTCCTCGTACAGGCCGACCCGCCGGTACCCCTCACGCAGCACCGGCGGGGCCGAGAACGGCGCCGAGACCGCGCTGATGGCGCGCCCGGCGTGGTCCTCGCTCGAGCTGGGCGGCGCCGGCACCGGGGGCTGGTCGGGGATCTTCAGCGAGGTGAAGGTGACGACCCGCTCGACCCGGCCGTCGGTGGCCAGGTGCTCCCGGCGAAGCACGAGGTTCGTCTGCATGTCGAGGGCCAGCCTCTGGCGCAGCATCGCGCCCTCGCGCACCTCGAGGACCCTCGCCGCCCGGTCCGCCACTGCGGTCGTGCCCGTCTCCGCCGTGCGGTACTTGGTCGACGGCGAGGGGGCGGCGGCGGAGGGCGACGAGGCCGACCACAGCAGCTCCCATCCGCCCTCCCGGCGGCGGACGAAGCGGGCCCGGTCGCCCGTGTCCATCACCGTCTTGGTCCCGGAGACGACCAGCGAGCCGTTGGCCGAGCGGACGTCGACGGTGGCCTTGTGCTCGCGCCCGGCGTCGCGCCAGACCACCTCGACCTGGCCGGTGAACGAGTGGTCGCGCGCCGCCCGTCGGGCTTGGACGAGGGGGTCGTCGGCGGGCGCCGCCACCGCCGGCGACCAGGCGGCCGCGGCGAGGACCAGGGCGGTGCCGGCGACGAGGGGCCTCACTGTCCGAAAGACACGGGGACGCCGACGGGCACCAGCCGGCTGAGGGGGTCGGCCCCCTGGCCCGAGGTGGCATGGGCCTCGACCAGGCGGGTCACCCGGGGCTCCGCCGGCGGGTCGGGCGCGGGGAGCAGGCCCAGCACGGCGGCCGCCGCCGCCGCCAGGGCGGCCACCGTGGCGACCGCCGCCCGGCGCCCGCGCAGAGGGACCACCGCGGCGCGCCCGGGTGGCGCGACCAGCGAGGGGTCGGCGGCGAGGAGCCGGTCCCGGAACCCGGCCGGCGGCTCGACGGCGGGCAGGTGGCGCAGCCACGAGCGGGCGTTGTCGACCGCCCGCAGCTCGCCCGAGCAGCTCGGGCAGCCGGCCAAGTGGCGGCGCGCCTCCTCCGCGCCGGCGTGGGTCAGCTCGCCGTCGAGGAGGCCGCTGAGGCGGTCGCCCAGGTGGCCGCCCGCATCGGGAGCGGCGGGACCAGTCATGTGAGGGCCTCCCGCAGCTGGGCCCGACCGCGGTGGATGCGGCTGCGCACGGTGCCGATCGGGATGCCGAGCGTCGCGCTGATCTCCTCGTAGCTGAGGCCCACGACGTCGCACAGCACCACCGCGGCGCGGTAGTCGGGTGTGAGCCGCTGCAGGGCCCGGTGCACGTCGTCGGGGAGCGCCTCCGCCTCGGCGGCGACGTCCGCACCGGGCTCCGGCGGGATCACCCGCTCCGGCTCGTCGGGTAGGAGCTCCACGACCCGGCGGCGTCGCCTCCGCATCTCGTCGAGAAAGGCGTTCGTGGCGATCCGGCTCAACCACCCCTCCAGGTTGCCCGGCTGGTACGTGCCCAGGCCCCTTCGGACCCGGAGTAGCACCTCCTGCACGAGATCCTGTGCGTCGTCGTCGTTCCCTGTCAGGCGGTAGGCCACCGTGTAGAGGAACCGCCCGTGGTTGCGGGCTACTTCCTCCCACGTGGGAACCCCACTGCCTGTCACGGACAACGACGTTGTGCAGCGCTCGGGTTCCCTCGACGACCGTTTATCCAGTCCGCCGCGGTGCCCACCCGCCTGGGCGGAGGGCCTAGCCCGAAGGTGGCGCGTCCTTGCGGGCCTGCGCCTCCCGCTCGGCGAGCAGGGCGTCGAGCTCGGCCTGGGTCATCGTCACCTTCTCTTCGGGCTTGGCCGCCCGTGCCTCTTCGGACGACGAGCCCTCAGCCACGCCCTTCTTGAACTCCCGGGACGCTTCCCCCATCGAGCGAGCGAGCTTGGGGAGGCGGGTCGCTCCGAAGAGGAGCAGCACCACCACCAGCAGGATCAGGAGTTCGGGGGCTCCCAGGTTCATGGTGCGCCCAGGCTACAGGCTGCCGCCAGCATGTCCACGTCGTCGGGCGCGGTCACCGAGAAAGGAAGAGATCCTGCGCCGAGGACCAAGGTGTCGACGCCCAGCGCCTGCCATTCGGCGAGCTGCTCTCCGACCTCCTCGACGGTGCCGACCAGGCGGCCGTGGCGCCATTCCTCGAGCGATCGCCCCCCGATCACGCCCGGAGGGGCGAGGTCGGCGAGGCGCCGAAAGCGGCGGGCGAGGTCGTGGCGGTCCTCGCCGACGAGGGCGTACAGGCCCAGCGACCGGGTGACGGTCGCCGGGTCGCGCCCCGCCCGGGCACACGCCGCGCCCAGCACCGCCAGCCGCTCGCGGTAGGCGGCCGGCGTCCAGGCCCACACGGTGTTCCACCCGTCGGCGTGGCGGGCGACGACGTCGAGGAGGCGGTCCCGTTTGCCGCCGACCCAGATGGGCGGGGCCGGGCGCTGGGCGGGCCGGGGGAGGCAACGGGCGTCCGCCGCCCGGACGTGGTCCCCGGTGAAGGTGAACGGCCCGCCGCCGAACATGCCGCGCAGCACCTCGCACGCCTCGGCGAGATGGGCGAGGCGGGCCCCGGGCCGCTCGAAGGGGACGCCGGCGGCGGCGAACTCCGCCTCGTACCAGCCCGCGCCGATGCCCACCACCAGGCGCCCGCCGGCGAGGACGTCGAGGGTGGCCAGCGCCTTGGCCAGGACCGTCACCGGCCGCAGGGGCACACAGACGACGAGTGTCCCCAGACGGATCCGGCGGGTGGCCCGCGCCAGCGCGCCCAGGGCGACGATCGGGTCGTAGGCGTCGTAGCGGCCGGGTGGGCCCCCCCAGGGGGTGATCTCGCAGAAGAGGTGGTCGGCGAGCCACAGCGAGTCGAAGCCGAGGTCCTCGGCCCGCCGGGCGCAGTCGAGCACCGTCGACCAGCGCAAGGGCCGCTCGCCGGGGACGGAGAAGTCGAACTGCGGAAGGGCGAGTCCTATCCGCACCAGCGTCCCCCGAGCCACCCGGGACGAGCTGTTCCGGAATGTGGCTCGCCACGGACCATCTCCCGGAACAGTTCCGGGCGGCGCGCCGGAGGGGTGGCCCGGGGACGGTCGAGGTCCATCGCCGTGGGAGCGTAGGAGACGTGCTGGAGTGCGTCGTGAACGTGAGCGAGGGGCGCCGGGCCCCCGCGATCGCGGCCATCGCCGCCGCCGGCGGCGGGTGCCTGCTCGACGTGCACAGCGACCCCTACCACCACCGCTCGGTGCTGACCCTGGCTGGGGGTCACGACCTCGAGGACGCGGTACGGGCGGTCGCCGCCGAAGCCGTACACCGCATCGACCTCCGCGGCCACGCCGGCGCCCACCCCCGCCTCGGCGCTGTCGACGTGGTGCCGTTCGTCCCGCTCCTCGACACCGCCCTGGAGGACGCGGTGGCCGCCCGCCACCGCTTCGCCGCCTGGGCGGCCCGAGAGCTCGGCCTCCCCTGCTTCCTCTACGGCCCGGAGCGCTCGCTGCCCGAGGTCCGCCGGCTGGCCTTCGCCGGCATCGAGCCCGACGCCGGCCCTCCCGTCCCCCACCCGACGGCCGGGGCCGTCTGCGTGGGCGCCCGCCCGGTGCTGGTGGCCTACAACGTCTGGCTCGGACCGGAGGCCGACGTGTCCCAGGCCCGTGCCGTCGCCGCCGCCCTTCGGGGGCCCGCGGTGCGGGCCCTCGGCCTGGACGTGGGGGGGCAGCCCCAGGTGTCGATGAACCTCGTCGACCCGCTGTCCTTCGGCCCCGACCGGGCCTACGACGAGGTCGCCGCCCGAGCACCGGTCGCCCGGGCCGAGCTCGTCGGGCTCCTGCCGGCCGCGGTGCTCGACCGCGTCCCCGAGCACCGCTGGGTCGAGCTCGACCTCGACCCCTCCAGCACGATCGAGAGCCGCCTCCGCGCTCCGGCCTGAGAGGGACGCCGCCGGGGCCGGGGCGGTCGTGGGGTCGCCCACCGGCCCCGGCGGGATGGGTCAGGCGGACGCGGCGGCGCGCTGGGCCAGCGCCCGCTGGCGGCGGATGCGGCGGCGCTCGCGCTCGGAGAGGCCGCCCCAGATGCCGAACTTCTCACCGTTCACGAGGGCGTACTCGAGGCACTCCTCCCGCACGACGCAGCCCCGGCACACCGCCTTCGCCTCCCTGGTGGAGGCCCCCCGCTCGGGGAAGAACAAGTCGGGGTCGACACCCATGCAGTTCGCCTGAACCTGCCACGTGCGGTCGCCCAGATCGAACCGGTGGCCTCGTCGCTCCATCGGGTTTGCCTCCTCACGTCGGCCCTTCGGCCGCTGCATCCCACCGATGCGGCAGCACCCGTGCCCGATGCCACCGATGTAATTACAACAGTGTGATCATGGCGCACCCAGAGGCCGGCGTGCAAGCCCGACTTCGGGCCAGACTGTCGACGTGCGGGTGGAGGCGATCAGAGGCGACATCACCACTCTCGAGGTCGAGGCCATCGTGAACGCCGCCAACCAGTCCCTCCTCGGCGGAGGCGGCGTGGACGGCGCCATCCACCGGGCCGCCGGCCCCGAGCTCCTGGAGGCCTGCCGCCCGCTCGGCGGGTGCGCCACCGGCGACGTCAAGGCCACGCCCGGCTTCCGCCTCCCCGCCCGCTGGGTGATCCACGCCGTCGGGCCCCGTTGGCGGGGAGGGTCGGCGGGTGAGAAGGAGCTCCTCGCGTCCTGCTACCGGCGGGCGCTCGAGGTGGCCGACGAGCTGGGTGCCCGCAGCGTCGCCTTCCCCGCCATCTCCACCGGCATCTACGGCTACCCGCCCGAGGAGGCGGCGGCGGTGGCGGTGGAGACGGTGACGACCACGCCGACGAACGTGGAGTCCGTCACCCTCGTCGCCTTCGACGACCGCACGCTCGAGCTCTACCAGCGGCTGCTCGGGGACCGGTGATGGGACCGGTCGCGATCGTCATCATCGCCATCGCCCTGGGCCTCGTCTCCCTCCCGATCGCCGCCATCATCGACGCCCTCCGGCGGCCGGCCATCCAGTGGACCCGGGTGGGGCTGAACCGGCTGACGTGGGTGCTCCTCATGTCGGTCGGGACGGTGCTGGGCGTCGGGGTCCTCGGCGTGGTGGCGGCCATCGAGTACCTCATCTCCGTGCGCCCGAAGCTGGAGATGGCAGCCGAGATGGGCGGCGACCTCACCTAGAGATGTGTGGGCGCTTCGGGCTCTACCGGCCGACCGACGCGCTGGCCGAGCTCTTCGGCGCCCACGAGGCGCCCGACCTCCGCCGACGGTGGGCGCCCAGCTACAACATCGCCCCGACCCGGGACGTCATCGGGCTGGCCGTGACCCGAGGCGGCCGGCGGGTGCTCGACCTCTACCGGTGGGGGCTCGTGCCGTCGTGGGCGCGGGACCCCTCGGTGGGCAGCCGCCTGTTCAACGCCCGAGCCGAGGGCCTCGCCGCCAGCCGGGCGTTCGCTGACGCCTTCGGGGCCAGGCGGCTGGCAATCGTCGCCGACGGCTTCTTCGAGTGGCGCCCGCGGGAGGGCCGCCGTCCCCAGCCACTGTTCTTCCGGCGGGCGGACGGCGCCCCGCTGGCCATCGCCGGTCTCTGGGAGTCCTGGTGGGCCCGGGCAAGAGGAGGCCCCGACGGCTCCCTGGTGAGCTGCGCCATGGTCACGACCGCCGCCGGACCCGACCTGGCAGGCGTCCACGACCGCATGCCCGTGATCCTGGATCCCTTGGCGCTGGAGGCCTGGCTCGACCCCCGGACCCGAGACCCGCGCTCCTTGGAGGAGCTGCTGCGGCCTCCACCCGCCGGCACCCTCGTCCACCACGCCGTCGACCCCCGCGTCGGCGACACGGGCAACGACGATCCCGAGCTGGTCGCCCCCTACGAGCCCGAGGGCGGTGACCCCGAGCCCCTGCGCCTGTTCGGCTGAGGCTACGAAGCGCTCCTCCCCCGACGGCGGGAGGACGAGCGCTTCTGGTCGATGAAGTCCACCAGCACGTAGTCACCGAGGGTGTCGGGGGTGGTGAAGAACACCCGCCCGCGGTTGATGCGGCTCACCCGCTCGACGAACGCCTGGAGATGGGGCGTGGCATCGAGCATGAACGTGTTGATGCGGATGCCGGCCCGGGTGCAGCGCACGACCTCGGCGAGGGTGGCCTCGATCGTCTCTGCCGTCGGCGGGTAGTGGAAGAACGGCTCGCCGTCGGGCAGCAGGTGGGCAGTGGGCTCGCCGTCGGTGATCATGACCACCTGGCGGCTGCCGGCCCGGCCCGCCAGCATCCCCCGCGCCAGCAGCAGCGCGTGCTGGATGTTCGTGCCGAACACGAAGTCCCAGGAGACCTCGGGCAGCTGCTCGGGGCGGAGGGCGCGGGCCACCTCGCTGAAGCCGACGATGCCCAGGTAGTCGGTGGGGAAGCGGCTGGAGATGAGGGAGTGCAGGGCCACCGCCGTCTTCTTGGCGGCCAGGAAGTTGTCCCGCATCGGCATCGACAGCGAGAGGTCGAGGAGGAGGACCGTGCTGGCCCGGGTGAGGGCCTCGGTGCGCTCCACCTCGAAGTCGCCCGGCCCGAGCGCCACGGGCACGCCGCCGCCCGAGCGCCGGAGGCTGTTGCGGATCGTCCGCTCGATGTTCAGGTTGAACGGGTCGCCGAACTCGTACGGCTTGGTGTCGTAGCTCCGCTCGTGCCCGGGGCCCTCGCGCTCGACGGCGTGGCGCCCCAGCCGGTCGCGGGCGAGGCGGGCGAACACGTCGCTCAGGGCCTGCTGGCCGATGCGGCGCATGCCGCGCGGCGTGAGCTCGGTCCGCCCCTCGCGGCGCTCGATCAGCCCGGCCTCCTCGAGCATCCGCGCCAGCTCGGCCAGGCGCTCGAGGCTGCGGGCGCCGTCGTCGCCCAGGAGGTCCCGGGCGACGTCGGGATCGACCTCGGCCAGCGCCGCCGGTGACGTCGCCCCCGCCAGGAGGCTCTCCAGCTGGTCCAGCTGCCCGAGCCGGTCGACCAGCTGGACGGCGTCGAGGAGCCCGAGGGGGTCCTGCCCCGACGACCGGTACCGCTGGTCCCACCCCATGTCGGGGAACAGCCCCTGGAGGTTGCGGCCGAGCTGGTCGACCTGCCAGCGGAGGTCGACGTCGTCGAGCAGCTGCTCCGACAGCCGCGCCAGCTCCGCTCGCTGCTCCGGCGTCATCGAGTTGAGAAGGGACTGGAAGGCGGCCATCTGGGCGGCCATCTGCTCGAGCAGCTCGTCGAGCGTCTGGGGGTTGCCCGGGAACATGTCGCCGAACTGGCGCATGAAGCCGTCGAAGTCGGGCTCCTCCCCGCGGGCCCGTTGCTCGAGCATGGCGTTGAGCGCCGAGAGCATGTCCTTGATCCGCTGGAGGTGCTCGGGGCGCACGTCGCTCATCGACGCCGCCATCTGGTGGAACCGGCTCTGCAGCAGCTGTTGGCGCAGCCGCTCGGTGAGCTCCTCGAAGCGACGCCCGGCCTCGGGCGAGACGAAGTCGTAGGACGACAGCTCGCGCACCTGCCCGGCCAGGTCGGACGGGAGCAGGTCGAAGCGCAGGCGGCGCTCGGCGGCCGCCGCTTCGGCCACCTCCCGCCGGCGCTGGTCCCCCGACCGGCGGGCGTCGGCCTCCATACGGTCGACGGCCGAGCGCTCCTCGGCGACGATCTCCCGCAGCTCCCGGGCGACCTCCTCGAAGACGCCGCCCAGGTCGTTGCTCGACAGCTCCTCACGGCGGCGGCGCCGGAGCCGCTCGAGGAGCTCGCGGAGGCCGGCGAGCCGCTCGCCGTCCGGCGTTCTCCACCCCGACTGCAGGAGGCGGCGGAGGGCGGCGTCGAGGTCGCCGTGGTAGATGACGTCGTCGGTCAGCCGGGACAGGACCTCGTCGGCGTCGAGCTCGAAGCCGGCCTGGGTGCCGTCCCAGCGCGAGTAGCGGAAGCCCCGCGGCAACCCGCGCCCCCCGTCAGCGGCCCCGGTAGGTGGCCCGGGCGCCCACCGAGTCCTTGTTGAGCCGCCGGGAGAGGTGGAGGCCTTCGAGCACCAGCTCGAGGGCGCTGGCCACCGCCGCCGGCGTCTCGCTGCCGGCCAGCGGGAGGACGGCCGCTCGCAGGGCGGGCAGGCGCCCGAGCACCTCGACGTACTCGTGCGAGGCCACGTCGTCGCCGGTGTGCACGATCGTGCCCTCGTCGAAGTCGGCCACTACCCCGCGGTAGCGCTCGGGCGGGCAGCGGTCCTTGAAGACGCCGAGCACCGCCGTGTTGACGAGCCGCTCGAGGGTGGCGTCGGCCCGCCCCTCCTCGAAGGCCTCGATCTCGACCTTGCCGGCCGTCGAGGAGGTGATCGCCTCCAGGTCGCTCACCCGGGGGACGGCCTCCGTCTCGCCCAGCCGTAGCGCCCGCCGGGTGGCGTTGGCGACCAGGGTCTCGTAGTTGGCGATCGACAGCCGCACCGACACCCCCGATCGCTGGTTCACCTGGGGGCTGCGGCGGGCCTCGTGGGAGATGGCGGCGACGATGGCCCGCATGTGCTCTGGGACGTCGACCTGCACGCCCGGCACCGCCCGCACCGAGGACTCCTGGGCGACGATGGCCAGCTCGGTGTCGGTGTCGAGCGGGTAGTGGGTGCGGATCTGGGCGCCGAAGCGGTCCTTGAGCGGGGTGATGATGCGGCCGCGGTTGGTGTAGTCCTCGGGATTGGCCGAGGCGACCAGGAGGACGTCGAGGGGGAGGCGGATCTTGTAGCCCCGCACCTGGATGTCCCGCTCCTCGAGGACGTTGAGCAGGCCCACCTGGATGCGCTCGGCCAGGTCGGGCAGCTCGTTGATGGCGAAGATGCCCCGGTTGGTCCGGGGGACGAGGCCGTAGTGGAGCGTGAGCTCGTCGGCCAGGTAGCGCCCCTCGGCCACCTTGATGGGATCGACCTCGCCGATGAGGTCGGCGATCGACGTGTCGGGTGTGGCCAGCTTCTCGCCGAAGCGGCTGCGACGGTGCACCCACTCGATCGGCGTGTCGTCGCCGTGCTCCCGTACGAGGTCACGGGCGTAGCGGGAGACGGGATCGTACGGGTCGTCGTTGATCTCCGAACCGGCGACGACGGGCATCCACTCGTCGAGCAGCTCGGCCAGCGAGCGGATCAACCGGGTCTTGGCCTGGCCTCGCTCACCGAGGAACACGATGTCGTGGCCGGCGAGGAGGGCGTTCTCCAGCTGGGGCAGGACGGTGTCGTCGTAGCCGAGGACGCCGTCGACGACCGGCCGCCCGGCGGCGATCCGGGCGGCGGCGTTGCGGCGGACCTCGTCCTTGACGGGGACGGACTCCCATCCCGACTCCCGGAGCTGGGCCAGCGTGGCGGGTCGCGACACCTCGGCCAACCTACTCTTGGCCGAGTGCGACGCTTCATCGGGCTGCTGGCGGTGGTGCTGGTTGCCCTGGGCGCCTGCTCGAACTCGTCAGACGGTGGGGGCGAGCAGGGAGCGCCGGTCGAGGAGACGACGTTCGTCCCCGGCCCCGGCCAGCTCTTCGTGACCGGCGACGTCTCCCACCTGGTGGCCGAGGACGCGGTGCTCAAGGAGTCGTTCAACACCCCCTTCACGCTGACGGCGATCGAACGGGGCTCCGCCAACGCCACCATCAACAACGCCCTGGTCGGCGGCAGGCGATCGACGATCTCGTGGCCCAGCGGCACGCCCCTGCCCATCACCGGCCACGGGGGGCTCGACCTCGGGCCGGTGCGGGTCGAGGTCGACGCCCGCGGCGGGTTGTCGATCAGCCTGGACGGGGCCGCCCGTCCGTTCCGGCCGGGCAGCTACCGGGCCGCCGCCCCCGTCGCCGTCGGCAGCGGTGGCATCGCCGCCCCCCGCGACAGCGCCGACTTCAGCGCCGACGCCCAGACGACCCTCACCACGCGGGGGGTCGTCGTCCGGCGGGACCCCGCCCGGGTGGAGCTCGAGGGGCCGGGCAAGGTGTCGGTGCGCGGCCGGCTCCAGGTCCAGACCCCCGAGGGCAGGCGGTCGGTGGGCAGCGTCACCTTCGGCCCCGGTCCGTTCCGGATCACCCTCCAGCCGCGGGGCGACCGGGCGACCATCGAGAGCCTCCTTCAGGGTCAGTTCACTGCCGCTTAGCCCCCGGCGGGGCCCCAAGCCCGCCCTTGGGGACCTTGGAACTGCCGGGCATGTTCTCTCTTGGAAACGGATTGCGTTTGAACAGCGGATCGCCGCCCGCTCATGCCTCGGAACATGCCCGGCAGTTCCTCGCTCCCGAACTCGCCGAGATGGGGCCCCTGCCCCATCCGGCGCCGTGTGCGCCTTAGGCGACCCTCCGGTGCCAGGATCGGGGCGTGGAGGTGCACCACCACACCTACGACGCGGTGATCGTCGGCGCCGGTGGCGCCGGCCTGCGGGCGGCCATCGAGGTGGCGGGCCGGTGCCGGGCCGCGGTGCTGACCAAGCTCTACCCCACCCGCTCCCACACCGGGGCCGCCCAGGGAGGCATGTGCGCGGCGCTGGCCAACGTGGAGGAGGACTCGTGGGAGTGGCACGCCTTCGACACGGTCAAGGGCGGCGACTACCTGGTCGACCAGCCGGCGGCCGAGATCATGTGCCGGGAGGCGGTCGATGCGGTCATCGAGCTCGAGCACCTCGGCCTTCCCTTCAACCGCACGCCGGACGGGCGCATCGACCAGCGGCGCTTCGGCGGCCACACCCGCAACCACGGCGAGGCCCCGGTGCGCCGGGCGTGCTACGCCGCCGACCGCACCGGCCACATGATCCTGCAGACCCTCTACCAGCAGTGCCTCGCCCGCGACGTCCACTTCTTCTCGGAGTTCGTCGTCCTCGACGTCGCCTTCGCCGGGAACCGCGGCCGGGCCGGGCCCGACGCTCCGCTGGCCGGTGTCATCGCCTACGAGCTGGCCTCCGGGGACCTCCACGTCTTCGAGTGCAAGGCCGCCCTGTTCGCGTCGGGTGGCTTCGGGAAGATGTTCAAGGTCTCCTCCAACGCCCACACCCTCACCGGGGACGGCCCCGCGCTGCTGTTCCGCCGGGGGGTGCCGCTGGAGGACATGGAGTTCTTCCAGTTCCACCCGACCGGCATCTACAAGCTGGGGATCCTCCTGTCCGAGGCGGCCCGGGGCGAGGGCGGCATTCTCCGCAACGCCGACGGCGAGCGGTTCATGGAGCGCTACGCCCCGACGGTGAAGGATCTGGGCCCCCGCGACCTGGTCAGCCGGGCGATGCTCACCGAGATCCGGGAGGGTCGCGGCTGCGGGACGAGCCGGGACTTCGTCCACCTGGACCTCACGCACCTCCCGCCCGAGCAGATCGACGCCAAGCTCCCCGACATCACCGACTTCGTCCGCACGTATCTCGGCATCGAGCCCAAGACCGACCTGATCCCGGTGCAACCCACCGCCCACTACGCCATGGGCGGCATCCCCACGAACACGTCGGCCGAGGTGGTCCTCGACGCCGGCGGCACGGTCGCGCCCGGTCTGTACGCCGCCGGCGAGTGCGCGTGCGTGTCGGTGCACGGCGCCAACCGCCTGGGCACCAACTCCCTCCTCGACATCGTCGTGTTCGGGCGAAGGGGCGGGGCGGCGATGGCCGCCTTCGTGAGCGACGGGGCGCAGCCGCCGCTGCCGGCCGACCCCGCCGAGCACACCCGCACCCTGGTGGAGGCGCTGCGGCCGGGGTCAGGCGGCAACGGGGTGGGCGAGAACGTGGCCGACATCCGCGCCGACCTCCAAGCCGAGATGACCGACAAGGCGTCGGTGTTCCGCACGGACGACAGCCTGCGGTCGGCGATGGCCACGCTGGCCGGGCTTCGAGAGCGGTACGCCCGGGCCACCGTGCAGGACGGCGGCCGCCGCTACAACTACGAGCTCACCGAGGCCCTCGAGCTCGGGTTCCTGCTGGACCTGGCCGAGGTCCTGGTCGCCAGCGCCCTGGCCCGGACGGAGAGCCGCGGCGCCCACTTCCGGGACGACCATCCCCTCCGCGACGACGCCAACTGGATGCGTCACACCTTCGCCACCCGCACGGCCGGGGGGGACGTGCGCCTCGACTACAAACCGGTGGAGTCCGGGGCCTACCTGCCGATGGAGCGCAAGTACTGAGGACTTCCCGTCTCGGGGCTCAGCGGTAGTACCCGGCGTAGTCCCTCATCATGCGCCGGCGGTTCCTCAGGTAGGTGACCGCCCCGAAGAGGAGCAGGATGGCCAGCGAGAGCGCCGCCGTCTGGGCCCAGATGGAGTCCTCGGGCGGGGCGTCGGCGAGGCGCGGGACGCCGACGTCGCCCCCGTTCGACGCCGGCAGCGTCCCGTCCTCCTCACTGCTCAACAGGTCGGTCGACAGGATCGGCTCCTCCGGCCCGGCCGTGAAGCTCCCGATCGACGGCTCCCGCGTCACCGGGCGAACCCTGGCGCCACCTCGCGAGGGTTGGCTGGCGGCCCCGGCCCGCGATGGCCGTGATGGGCGGACCAAGACCCTGCCCGGGGGGGCGGGCGCCACGGCGCCGACCAGGGCGGCCAACGCTCCCGACTCGGTCGGCGTCGGCGGCGGCGGCGTCGTCGGCGTCGGCGTCGGCGGTCGCACCGCTTGGGGCGCATCCGAAGCCGCCTCGAGGAACGCCGTCCTCACGAGGACGAGCAGCTCGGCCAGCCGTGCCATCACCGCCTCCAAGGCGGACGTCAGCGTGGCCAGCAGGGCCGCGGTCAGCGCCGAGGCGAAGTCGAGGGCGGCCTGGCGAACGGCGAGGACGTCGGGCCGCAACGGCAATCCCAACGGGAGACCGCCGACCAAGGGGAGGATCCCCCCACCGGCGAGCAGCGGGCTGGCCGGTTGGGCCCCGCCCGGAGCGGGTGCACCGCCGGCGCTCACTCCGCCGGCGGCGGCAACAGGCGCCGGCGCCCCGCCGCCGCCCTGGGCCGCCGGCTGAGCACCCCCACCACCGCCGCCGCTACCGCTGCCTGGGCGCGCCGGCTGGCCGCCGCCACCACCGCCGCCCTGGGGCGCCGGCTGGGCGCCGCCGCCACCGCCCGCTCCCTGGACCGCCGGCTGGCCGCCGCCGCCACCACCGCCGCCCTTGGGCGCGGCTCCCTGGCCCGGGCCGCCGCCTCCACTCGGCCCTTGGCCGCCACCGCCCTGGGGCGCACCCCCGGCGTTGCCCCCGCCCTGGGGCGCGCCGCCGCCTTGGCCGCCGCCGCCCTGGCCCTGGCCCTGGCCGCCCTGGCCCTGGCCGCCACCGTTGCCGCCGCCCTGCCCCTGCCCGCCGCCCGGCGGCTGGCCCTGGCCACCACCGTTGCCGCCGCCTTGCCCTTGTCCCTGGCCCTGGCCCTGTCCTTGGCCCTTTCCCTGGCCCTGCTGAGCCGACGCCGGGAGGGCGTAGAGGACAGCTGCCACGCACGCGACGCTGAGCGCCGTCGCCAGCGCTCGGCGCCGCATCCCTCGCCCTTGACCCTCGCTTCGACTCAGGTCCATGACGTCCCCCGCCGGTCGCTGGTCACTGCGTTGTGTGTGTACCCCGCACGAGAGGCGGAGCATTCCGCCGCGACTCACACCCCCGGTCGCGGTCGGGCCGTCAGGGGCGTCGTCGACGCAGGCGTGCCGAGAGGAACAGGCCCACCGCCAGCACAGCGAGCGACACGGCCGTGGCGACCCAGGAGTACTCCAGGTGCTCGCCCCGGAAGTCCTCGTCGAGCAGCTTCAGGACCCGTGTCGTCCCGAAGATCGCGACGCCCACGTCGCCCGTTCTGGTCCAGCCGTTGGCATGGCGGAAGGACTGCTCAGGGCTCACCAGCCTCCCGCCCCGAGCCGGTCGCCCGCCGGCGCCGACGTCCACCGTCGTCCGCCGGTCAGCCCATACTGGGCTGGTGACCGAGCTGGTGACCGTCGACCTCCGGGTCAAGCGCTTCGACCCAGAGCTCGACCGCAAGCCCCACTGGGAGAGCTACCAGGTCGAGGTGGAGGAGACGGACCGGGTGCTCGACGCCCTCCACCAGGTGCGCTGGCACCACGACGGGAGCCTGGCGTTCCGCCGCTCGTGCGCCCACGGCGTCTGCGGCTCGGACGCCATGGTGATCAACGGCGAGAACCGCCTGGCGTGCGTCCTGCTCGTCCGCGACGTCGGCCACAGGATCACGGTCGAGCCGCTGCGCGGGCTCCCGGTGCTCAAGGACCTGGTCGTCGACATGGAGCCGTTCTTCGAGCAGTACCGGTCGGTCAAGCCCTGGCTGGTGAACACCGCCGACCCCGGGCCCTCCGAGCGGCGTCAGAGCCCTGAGGAGCGGGCCCGCTACGACGACACCACCAAGTGCATCCTGTGCGCGGCGTGCACGACCTCGTGCCCGGTGTTCTGGGGCAACGAGTCCTACGTCGGGCCGGCCGCCATCGTCAACGCCCACCGGTTCATCTTCGACTCCAGGGACCAGGCGGGCGCCGAGCGCCTGCACATCCTCGACGACCGCTCGGGCACGTGGGCCTGCCGCACCGCCTTCAGCTGCACCGACGCCTGTCCGCGGGGCATCAAGGTCACCCACGCCATCGAAGAGGTCAAGAGGGCGCTCTTGCGGGGTGGTGACCACCCTTAGTGTGACGCGCGACACGCTGAGAAGGATTTCGTCGTTCTTGCGGCGAAAATCGAGAGTCTGGGGGTAGCCGGGGCCAGGTCCGCCTGGGAGGGGGATGGGAGTCGGCGCCCGAACCGAACGTGCCGACATGTCGCGCCTGACCGTGCTCGCCGGGCCGACCGCGGCGGCCTCGGCCGCTGCGGTCGCAGCCGTCGCCGCCGCCCGCCACCCGGGCCGGGCGCTCGCCGCCGTCTGGCCCGATCCTCGCATTCGGCGTCTGGCCCGGCTGAACCTGGCAGGGACCATCGTGGTCGCCCTGCTGGCCGCCACCGCCCTGGCCGACCGCCTGAGCGAGGGGGCGGCGGCGGCCGACGCCGACGTGCCCCGGGTCCTCCCCCGCAGCCTCCCCTACGGCAAGGGCATGTGGATCTGGCAGCCGGACAAGACCGAGCGAGGTGACGTCGGCGCCATCATCGCCCGGGCCGAGCATGTCGGCCTCACCCACCTGTACGTGCGGACGGGCTCGTCGTGGGACGGGTTCTACGCCGGCCCCTTCCTCGACCGCATCCTGCCCGCCGCCCACGCCGCGGGGATCCGCGTGTACGGCTGGGACTTTCCGCGCCTCCTCGACCCGGCCGCCGACGTGGCCCGGGCGGTGGCGGCGGTCGACTACCGCACGCCGGGCGGTCACCACATCGACGGCTTCGCCCCGGACATCGAGACGGCGGCAGAGGGGACCCACATCACCGCCGAGTCGGCCACCGCCTACGGCGTCGGGCTGCGCCAGGCGCTGGGGCGGCGCCTGCCGCTGGTGGCCGTCGTCCCCCGGCCTTCCCCGGCGCGGGCCACGTTCCCGTACCGGGAGGTGGTGGCCCACTTCGATGCGGTGGCACCCATGGTCTACTGGTTGAACCGGGAGCCGGGGACCGACGTGGCCGGCGCGGTGGCCGACCTCCGGCCGCTGGGCAAGCCGATCTTCCCGATCGGACAGGCGTACGACGGCGCCCCCGAGGGCGGCCGCCGGGGGGTGCCGCCGCGCGCCGAGCTGCACCGGTTCATGGAGGTCGCCTACGACACCGGCGCGTCGGGAGTGTCGTTCTGGTCGTGGCAGGCGGCCAACGCCGAGGCGTTCGACTCGATTCGTGACGCCCCCGAGTTCCGCGTCCGGGTCACCGGACGGGGCACCTTCAACCGGACGGGACCGCTCCTCCGCCGCTGACCGCCCGCCGGACCGGCGCCGTCCCGCGAACGCCGGATCACCGTCGGGGCGGGCCGGTGCGCACCTCGTACCACCCCGAGCCCGACCGGTCACCGCCCGAGAACGAGCACATCGCCCGGACCAGGCCGGCGGAACCGTCCACGGGCACCACCGCCTGGGCAACCGGCGCGACTGCCAGCTCCCGGTCCTCCACCGACACGACGGCATCGCCCACAAGGCCGTCGGGCCGAAGGTCGGTGCCGGCCCGCGCCGACGACGGGACCGGCGCGCCCTCGGGCGGGTACACCCACGCCCCGCCCAGCGACCAGGCGCAGACTGCAGTCCCGTCGTCGAGGTGGAAACCGGCCCACCACGGCGCCGGCGGCGGGCCGGGCGAGCCCCACACGTGGGTGCGCCACCCGCGGCCGTCCGTCTCCAGGCGCTCACTGCCCACCAGGACCTCGCCGTGCACAGCGGAGGGCTGGGCGTAGCCACCCGGAACCGCTCCCGGGCCACCAGCCGCCTCCCACTCCATGTCGAGGCCGAGGGCGACCGGGTCACCACGCTCACCCCGCCAGGCCTCGGTGGGGTCCTCCAAGGCGACGCCGAACGCCTCCAGGCCCGCGCTCCAGTGGTCCATCGGCGTCTCGCACGTCACCTCAGCCCACAGGCCGGCGCTGCGCACCTCGAGGGCCGGGCCCCGCGGCAGATCGACCTCGTGGTCGCGCACCGCCACCACCGCTCGTCCCCGCCGGAGGAGATAGGCCCAGTACCAGGCCCGCCCCTCCCCGGGGCGCAGGGCCAGCCGGACGAACCCACCGAGGTCGGCGCCGGCCGAGACGAAGTCGAAGTACCAGGACTCCTCCCAGCTCGCCTCCGACCCGGCCGGGTGGCGACGCTCGTCGGCGGGCTGGGTCGTCACCCACGGCAAGGTAGCGGCGACGTCCGGGCGCGAGAGAATGGGGCGTGGCGCGGTTCCTGTCGCCGGAGTGGCTCGCCGAGGTGGAGGAGGCGGCCGGTCGGGACGAGCGGGTCCGGCACGCCGCCTCGACGGTCGACCTCACGGTGCGCCACGTCGTGCGAGGAGGGCCCGAAGGGGACGTCGCCTACAGCGTCCGCATCGGCGGGAGCGGCGTCCGCGTCGACCCGGGCGGGACGGACGGCGACGTCGTGCTGACCCAGGACTACGAGACGGCGGTGGCGATCAGCCGGGGCGCCCTCACACCGGCCGCCGCCTTCGCCGCCGGTCGGCTCAAGCTCGGCGGCCGGGTGGACGTGCTCGTGCGCCAGGGCGACGCCCTCGCCGCCCTCACCGACGCCTTCGCCGGGCTCCGGGACGCCACCGAGTACTGATGGCCAGCCACTACGAGCTCCTCGACGTGCCCGTCGACGCCAGCCACGAGGAGATCCGCCGGGCCTACCACCGCCAGGCCCGCCGGCACCACCCCGACGCCCACAGCGCATCGGGGCAGGAGATCGTCGCCGAGGCGCACCGCCGCATGGAGGCCGTCAACGCGGCCTGGGCCGTGCTCGGCGACCCTGCCCGCCGCCGGGCCTACGACGCCGAGATCGGGCTCCGGCCCCTGCCGTCGGCGGCCGCCCCACCCGGCGACCGGGCGGCCCCGTTTCCGGAGTGGTTCGAGCCGGACGTGACCCCCGCCGCCCACCTGGAGGAGGATCCCGTCGACCGGTCCCGGCCCAGGACCCCGGCCGACGTGTTCGTCTTCCTTCCCGTCGGCCTGGTGGCGCTGGCCGTCGGCCTGTTCGCCTTGAGCATGGTGCTCCAGTCGCCCGCGCTCTACGCCGGCTCGCTCGTGCTCGTACCCGTGGCTCTGGTCGCCTTCGTGGCGACGCCCCTCGTGACCATGCTCGGCCGCCCCAAACGGCAGCGGCCCCACTGACCGCCGACCGACGGACCGGACGACTCAGACGAGGTTGGCGATGTCCGCCTGACGCGCCCGCACCGCCTCCGCCGCCTCCAGCAGGGCGACCATCTCGGGCTCCGCCAGGGACAGCTCGACCACCTCCCGCACCCCCTCGCGGCCGATGCGGCAGGGAACGCCCAGCCACACCCCTTCGATGCCATAGGGCCCGTCCACGTAGGCGCTGACGGGCATCACCTCGCCGGTGTCGAGCGCCACCGCCCGCACCATGGCCTCGGCCGCCGACGACGGGGCGTAGTACGCCGACCCCGTTCTCAGCAGGGCGACGATCTCCGCTCCGCCGTCGCGCGTGCGGGCCACGACCTCGGCGATGTCCTCGGGCGGGAGGAGGTCGCGGAGGGGCCGGCCGCCCACCCGGGCCAGCGACGGCACCGGCACCATGGTGTCGCCGTGGGACCCCAGCGTGAACGCCTCCACGCGCGAAGGGGACACGCCCAGGCGCTCGGCGAGGAAGTGGCTGAACCGGGCCGAGTCGAGCATGCCCGCCTGTCCCATCACCCGGTGGCGGGGCAGCCCGGAGACGGCCGCCGCCAGCGCGGTCATCTCGTCGAGGGGGTTGGAGACGACGATCAGCACGGCGTCGGGCGACGCCTCCACCAGGCGGCGGGTCACCCCGCTCACGATGCGGGCGTTGGTCTCCAGAAGGTCCAGGCGGCTCATGCCGGGCTTGCGGGGAACCCCGGCGGTGATGACACACACGTCCGAGGCCGCCGTCTCCCCGTAGCCGTTGGTCCCGACGATCCGGGTCTCGAAGCCCTCGATGGGCCGGCTCTGCATCATGTCGAGCGCCAGGCCCTGAGGGCGGCCCTCGATGATGTCGTTGAGGACGACCTCCTCGGCGTAGTCGGCCTCGGCGATCCGCTGGGTGAGGGTGGAGCCGTAGAAGCCGGCCCCCACGACGGTGACTTTCACGGCACCGCCGCGCTAGAGGCGGTCGACGATCGCCGCCGCGAACTCCGACGTCTTGACCTCGGTGGCGCCCTCCTTGAGGCGGGCGAAGTCGTAGGTGACGATGCCGTCGGCGATGGTGGCCTCGAGGGCGGCGACCACGTCGTCGGCCGCCTCCTGCCATCCCAGGTGCTCGAGCATCAGCACGCCCGAGAGCAGGAGCGACCCGGGGTTGACCTTGTCCTGGCCGGCGTAGCGGGGAGCGGTGCCGTGGGTGGCCTCGAAGACGCCGTGGCCCGTGTCGTAGTTGATGTTCCCGCCCGGGGCGATGCCGATCCCGCCCACCTGGGCGGCCAGGGCGTCGGACGCGTAGTCGCCGTTGAGGTTGGTGGTGGCGATGACGTCGAACTCGTCGGGGCGCGTGAGCACCTGCTGCAGGAAGATGTCGGCGATGGTGTCCTTGACGAGGACGCGGCCGCCCGGGTCGCCGCCGCAGTCCTCCCAGCTCACCGCCACGTCGGAGAACTCCTCCCGCACCAGCTCGTAGCCCCAGCTGCGGAACGCGCCTTCGGTGAACTTCATGATGTTGCCCTTGTGCACGAGGGTCACCGAGCGCCGGCCCTTCTTCACCGAGTACTCGATGGCGGCGCGAATCAGCCGCTTGGACCCCGTTTCGGAGACCGGCTTCAGCCCGATGCCGGAGTCGGGCCGGACGTCCCAGCCGAACTCCTCGCGCACGAACTCGATCATGCGCTTGGCCTCCGGGGTGCCCTCCTCCAGCTCCTTGCCGGCGTAGACGTCCTCGGTGTTCTCCCTGAAGATCACCATGTCGACCTTCTCGGGGTGGCGCACCGGAGACGGCACTCCCTTGAACCATCGCACCGGTCGCAGGCAGACGTAGAGGTCGAGGAGCTGGCGCAGGGCGACGTTGAGGCTGCGGATGCCGCCGCCCACCGGCGTGGTCAGCGGGCCCTTGATGCCGACCACGTGCTCCTCCAGGGCGGCGACCGTCTCGTCGGGGAGCCAGGTGCCCGTCTCGTCGTAGGCCGCCTGGCCGGCCAGGACCTCCTTCCAGGCGATGCGCCGCCCGTGGCGCGCCACCGCCGCGTCGAGCACCTTCTGGGCCGCCGGCCAGATGTCGACGCCGATCCCGTCGCCGCGGATGAAGGGGATGACGGGCTCGTCGGGGACCGACAACGTGCCGTCGTCGCCGGCCGTGATCTTCTCCGGAGGCATGGGCACGAAGCCTAGGTGAGCCCGACGGAGGGCTTACCCGCCGACCTAGGCGCGTGCTGGATCTACTCAAGTCGGGCCTTCGGCCCGAAGCGCCGACCAGCGGCTACGCAGTCCTCCTCGGCTGGTCGGCGCGATAGAACAGCACGCTCCTAGGCGAGCTCCAGGCTCAGCAGGGCGTCGTTGAAGTCGGCGCTGGCCCGCGCGCTCCCACCGGTGGTCATCGTCAGCCACCAGACCCGGTCGCTGCGGAGCAGCGCCACCACCCGGCCCTCGTGGCCGGAGATCTCGGCGTCGATCGACACCGCCCGCCCGGCGGGCAGGTCTATCACGCCGACGCTCTCCGGATCGAGCGACATCTCGGAGGGCAGGAGGAACCGACCCGTCCTCAGGTTCTCGGCGAAGTGCTCGGGCTCCACGCCGACGGTCTCCACCTCCTGGTGGCCCACGCCGATCCACGCACCCGCCGGTCCGACCGCGGCGAAGTCGGACCACGGCGGCGCGTCGGTCCGCTGCCAGGTGCCCGGGAGGGTGACGGTGGCGCCGCCGGCCGTGAAGGTCAGGGCGGGCCCATGAGCCACCGCGAGGGCGGCGACGAAGAGCATGCCGTTGAAGGCGGCGTGGGCGGCGATCGACCCGGACAGGTCCCGCCTCCCGTACACGTAGAAGAGGACCAGGCCCATGCCGACGTAGTACCGGAACTGCTCGAACCGGAGGTGCGCGAGGCCAGCGGTTCTACGTCGACGTGCATCCGAACGGGGACAACAAGAGTCAGTGGTACCGGGCCGAGTCCATCGAGGCCGCCCATCGGCTCAGGTACTTCGCCAACAACCACGACTATCGAGGATGGGCACGTCTGAGGCTCACCGCCAACTCGGAAGCCGACGCATTCGTCCTTCTGTCGATGACGGGCGTAGGTCGCGAGTTTCGCGGGGTGATCGGCGCGTCGCTCGCCTTCTTCCGACGTGATGAGGCTGCGGAGGGGCAACAACGAGTCATCGACCTCACCCTTGCTTCCGACGAGCTCTTCCAAGTCAGCTACAAGGACGATGAGTCCTCCGCGTTCACTAGGTTCGACAGGTGGCTCGAGCGCGGGTTGACCTGCGCACTGGCAATGTGGCGCCAGGGACTCCCCGGAGGCCGCCCCGACTGATCAGTTGGCGCCGGCCAGACCCAGGTTGGTGTAGATCTCCCGGGTCGCGGTGGAGCGGTTGAGGGTGTAGAAGTGCAGGCCGGGGGCGCCGGCGTCGAGCAGGTCCTGGCAGAGCTCGGTGGCCATCTCCACGCCCACCCGGCGCACCTCCTCGGGGTCGTCGGCCACCGCCTCCACCCGGGCCACCACCTCGGACGGCACTGCCGCTCCCGACAGCTGCGCCATGCGCTGGACGGACTTGAGGTTGGTGATGGGCATGATCCCCGGGATCACCGGCTTGTCGACACCCCGCTCGGCCAGGTCGTCGACCATGCCGAGGTAGTCGCTCGACCGGAAGAAGAACTGGGTGATGGCGAAGTCGGCCTGGCGGAGCTTGGCGGCGAGGAAGTCGCGGTCGCTCACCCGGTCGGGCGACTTGGGATGGAGCTCGGGGTGGGCCGCCACCCCGACGCAGAAGGACCCCACCTCCTGCACGAGGTCCACCAGCTCGCAGGCGTGGTGCAGGTCGCCTTCGGGGAGGTCGAGGTTGGCCGGCGGGTCGCCGCCCAGGGCGAGGATGTTCTCGATCCCCGCTTCGCGATAGCGGGTGACGATGTCCACCAGCTCCTGGCGGCGGTGGGCGGCGCAGGTGAGGTGGGCCATCGCCGTCATCGTCGTGTTCCGGTTGATCGACACGACGAGGTCGTGGGTGCGCTCCCGCGTGGAGCCGCCCGCCCCGTAGGTGACCGAGACGAACGACGGCTTCAGGAGCTCCAGCTCGGCCAGCGTCATCTCGAGGGTGATCTCCGCCTCGGGAGTCTTGGGTGGGAAGAACTCGAACGAGAACGTCTTTCCGTTGGCCAGCATGTCGGCGATACGCGCCATGTCGCTCAGCGCCTCCTTCGCAGGGCGGCGTCGACGGTGTTGCGCAGGAGCATGGCCACCGTGGTGGGCCCCACGCCGCCGATCCGCGGTGTGACCCACCCGGCCACCTCGGCCACCGCCTCGTCCACGTCGGAGAGGACCCGTCGCCCCTCGTAGACCATCCCACCTCCGACCACAGCCGCTCCCGGCCGCACCATGTCCGGACCGATGATGCCCGGCACCCCGGCTGCCCCGACCACGATGTCGGCCTGGCGAGTGTAGGCGCCGATGTCGGCGACGCCCGTGTGCACGACGGTGACGGCGGCGTTGGCGCCGGGTCGCTTGAGCGCCAGCAGCATGGAGAGCGGGCGGCCGAGCGTCGGCCCCCGCCCGACGATCACCACGTGGCGTCCCTCGATCGGGACGCCGTAGTGGGCGAGGATCGCCTGGATGCCCGCGGGCGTGCAGGGCAGCGGCCCGTCGGCGCCGAGAGCCAGCAGGCCCAGGTTGTGGGGGTGGAGGCCGTCGGCGTCCTTGGCCGGATCGAGTGCCTCCATGGCGGCGTTGAAGTCGAACCCCACCGGCACCGGGTTCTGGACGATGAAGGCGTCGACCGCCGCGTCGTCGTTGAACCGCCCGATGGCGGCCAGGAGGTCGGCCTGGGTGCCGTCGGCCGGCACCTGCTGGTGGAACGACGCCATGCCCACCGCCTCGCACGCCTCGTGCTTCTTGCGGATGTAGCCGGCGCTGGCCGGGTCGTCGCCCACGATGATCGTGCCCAGCCCCGGACGAGCCCCGTCGGCGGCCAGCTTGGCCACCGCGTCGGCCACGTCGGCCAGCACCGCCTCGACCACCGGGGCCCCGGCCATGACGACCGCGCCCATCAGTGCCGGAACTGGCGCTCGCCGGTGAGGACCATGGCGATGCCGTGCTCGTCGGCGGCCGCCACGACCTCGTCGTCCCTGACGCTGCCGCCCGGCTGGATGACGGCGGCGATCCCGGCGTCGGCGACGGCGTCGAGCCCGTCACGGAACGGGAAGAAGGCGTCACTGGCGCACGCCCCGCCCCGGGCCCGCCCGGCCGCCTTGCGGACGGCCAGCGTCCCGGGATCGACGCGGTTCTGCTGGCCGGCGCCCACGCCCACCGCCATGCCCTGGGCCACCAGCACGATGGCGTTCGACCGCACGTGGGCGCAGATTCGCCAGGCCAGCTGCAGGTCGCGCCACTGCGCCTCGGTGGGGGCCACCTTGGTGGGAACGCGCCAGTGGGCGCGGCCGGTGCCGAAGCGGTAGGGCTCCTGGACGAGGAAGCCCCCGCTCACCTGGCGCAGGTGCAGGCGGTCGGCCGTCAGGGGCGGCGCCTCGAGCACCCTCATGTTCTTGCGACGGGCGGCGAAGCGCTCGAGCGCCCCGGCCGTCAAGCCGGGAGCGATGAGGACGTCGGCCTTGGGGTTGGCCACCATCTCCTCGGCCAGCTCGTCGCCCACCGGACGGTTGAGGGCGACGATGCCGCCGAAGGCGGACATGGGGTCGCACTCGAACGCCCGCTCGTACGCAGTGGCGATGTCGTCCGCCACCGCCACCCCGCAGGGGTTGGCGTGCTTGATGATGGCCGCCGCCGGACCGTCCCCCAGGTCGTGCACGAGGGCCCAGGCGGCGTCGGCGTCGAAGAGGTTCAGGTACGAGAGGGCCATGCCGCCGTGCTGGACGACCTGGTCCCACCAGCCGGTGGTCGACGCCATCCGGTAACGGGCGCCGTGCTGGTGGGGGTTCTCGCCGTAGCGCAGGTCCTGCACGCGCTCGAGGGCGAGGTGGATCGTCGGCGGCAGCGGGTCGGCGGCGGTCGTGGCGTCGCTCAGGGTGTCGAACCACGAGACGATGGCAGCCTCGTAGGCCGCGGTATGGGCGAAGGCGGCGCGGGCCAGCCGGCGGCGGGTGCGGGCGTCGAGTTGGCCGTTCCGGCGGAGCTCGCCGAGCACCGCCGGGTACTCGGCGGGGTCCACCACCACGCCCACGTGGCGATGGTTCTTGGCTGCCGCCCGCACCATCGTCGGCCCGCCCACGTCGATCATCTCGATCGAGGGCTTGGCGGTGAAGGGATAGAGGTTGCAGACGACCAGGTCGATGGGCGCGATCCCCTGTGCCTCGAGGTCGGCCAGGTGCTCGGCCTTGTCGCGGTCGGCGAGGATGCCGCCGTGGATGGCCGGGTGCAGCGTCTTGACCCGCCCGCTCAGCATCTCGGGACTGGCGGTCACCGACTCCACCTCGACGCACGGGATGCCGGCCTGGACGAGCGCCCTCGCCGTCCCCCCGCTGGAGACGAGCTCCCAGCCGAGCTCGACCAGCCCGCCGGCCAGCTCGACCACGCCGGTCTTGTCGTAGACCGACAGCAGGGCCCTCATCGCTCGAGCGTCCCGTCGGCGTAGCGCCGGATGGTGTCGGGGTAGAGCCGGTGCTCGACCTTTTTGATGCGCTCGTGCAGAGACTCGACCGTGTCGTCCGGGAGGACGGAGACCGCCTCCTGGGCGAGGATGGGCCCGCTGTCGACCTCGGGCGTGGCCACGTGGATCGTGCAGCCGGTGACCCTGACGCCGGCGGCCAGGGCGTCGGAGACGGCGTGCGCCCCTCGGAACGCCGGCAGCAACGACGGATGGGTGTTGAGGACGGCGCTCGGGAAGGCGTCGAAGATCGGCTTCTCGAGGATCGTCATGAACCCGGCCATGGCGACCAGCTCGGCGCCGTGGGCCTGAAGGGCGTCCACGATGCGGTGGGTGAACTCGGTGCGGTCGGGACCGCGGGGGACCGTCTCGACTGGGACGCCCGCCGCTTCGGCGATGCCCGTCGCCCCACACGGGCGGTCGACGACGACGACCACGACGGGAAGGCCGGCGTCGAGGATGGCGGCGAGGTTCGACCCGCCTCCCGACGCGAGCACACCCAGACGCCTCACCCAGCCAAGCTACCAACGGCCCTGCCCGCCCCGGCGCGAGCCACGTTGGGGGGAACTGATCGGGGAAGTGGTCGTTGGAGGCCACATGGCCGAACCGATCGGGAAGTGGTCCTTTGCTTCCCTGCGGGCACGCCGCGTGGTTGACTCTCCCCGTCCGCCGGCGAGGAGGGGGCAGGTGGCTGAGTCGGTCAGGGGCAAGCTGACGACGGGGGAGATCGTGATCCTGGCGGGCGGCGCGGTGGCGCTGGTCGCCTCGTTCCTGCCCTGGTACGAGGCGAACGGCGACGGCTACAGCGCCTGGAGCAGCGGCCTGTTCCCGCTGGCCACGCTGGTGCCCATCCTCGGGACGATCGTGGCCGTGCAGGTCCTGGTCGACAAGCTGAGCGGCGCCCGCATGCCCCGGCGGCTCGCCGACTTCACGTGGGAGCAGATCCATCTGGTCGCCGCCCTGGTGGCCGCCGTCCTGGTGTTCTGTTACCTCGTCGTCGACCGGGGCGGCGTCGACCTGGGCTTCGGGTTCTACCTGGAGATGCTGGCCGCCGCCGCCCTCGTGGCGGGAGCGGTCATGATCCGCAAGGAGCGCCCGCGGGCCACCGGCACCCTCGGTCTCTAGCACTCACGCCGCTCACAGCTGAGGGTCCTGGCACTGCCGGGCGGCGCCGTCGCCGGGCGGGTCGGCGCGGGGATAGGGCACCGTGAACATCGACCCGGGGTCGCTGGTGCGCAGGTAGCGCAGGATCCCCCGGGCCACGGCCGCGCCTTCCCGGGCGCGCACGTCGGGGCGGGCGAGCAGCGCCGCCTCCGGGGGATTGGAGATGAAGGCCAGCTCGGCCAGCACGCTGGTCACCGGGGCGGGCAGCCGCAGCATGGCGTAGTAGTCGCCGCGGGAGCCGGGCCGGTACTTGGCGCCGGCGTCGGTGTCGGCCACCCACGGCACTTCGTAGGCCGAGAGCGCCCTGAACACCTCCTCCTGCACCAGGCCGGCGAGCCGCTTGGACTCGGGCGACGCCTGCTGGTAGTAGGTCTCCGTGCCCGGACCGGGGTGGGGACCGTCGGGCACGGCGTTGTGGTGGATCGAGACGAACGCCTGGGGCGAAAGGCTCTTGGCGATGTCGGCCCGGACGGGGAGGCTCACCTCGTAGTCGGCCGTCCGGGTGAGGACGACGTCCACGCCCTCCCGCTCGAGCTCCCGCTGGGCGGCGCGGGACACGTCGAGGTTGACCGGGGCCTCGGCCAGCCCGTTCGGCGACCGGGCCCCCGTCTCCGCCCCCCCGTGGCCCGGGTCGAGGACCACCGTGGCCTGGCGCACGCGCGTCCCTCTGCTGATGGCGCGCTCGGCGCCACAGGGCGTGCGCACCACCCATCCCCCGTCCCGCTCGGACAGCACCGGCAGCACGACGCCCGCGGGCGTCACCACGACTCCCGGCCCGCGGGGAGCCGGCCGTTCGGGCGGCGGTGCCGCGGGCGTCGACGGAGGAGGCCCGGGCGACGCTGCGGTCGACGTCGAGGTGGAGCTCACGACCACCGGTCGGCCGCCGACCGCCTCGGGCGCGCCGGCCTCGCCGCACCCCGCCAGCGCGGCGGCGGCAACCACCAGCGCCGCCGCCACGACCCGGCGACGGTCAGGTCGCGGCGACATCCCCGCCCGGCGCCGGCGGACGACCGGCCAGGCCGGCGACCACGTCGGCCATGCGAGCGCCGACCTCGGTGGGGTTCTCGACCACCTCGACGCCGGCCCTCCGGAGGGCGTCGATCTTGGAGCGGGCCCCGCCCGCCGACCCCGAGACGATGGCACCGGCATGGCCCATGCGCCGGCCCGGTGGGGCGGTGAGCCCGGCGACGTAGGCGACGACCGGCTTGGTCATCTCGGCGGCCACGAACTCGGCCGCCTGCTCCTCCTCGGCGCCGCCGATCTCGCCGATGAGGATCACCGCCCCGGTCTCCGAATCGGCCTGGAACCGCCGAAGGCACTCGATGAAGCCGGTGCCGGGCACGGGGTCGCCGCCGATGCCGACGCACGTCGTCTGCCCGATCCCCTGGCGGGTGAGCTCCTGCAGGGCCTGATAGGTGAGGGTCCCCGAACGGGACACCACCCCCACCGGGCCCCCGGCGAGAGCGATGTCGCCCGGCGTGATGCCGATGTTGCAGCGGCCCGGCGAGATGACCCCGGGGCAGTTCGGCCCGATCAGCCGGCAGTCGGAATGGTTGCGGCGGAGGTGGCTGTACACCCGCACCTCGTCGTGCAGGGGAATGCCCTCGGTGATGCAGACGATCAGGCGGATCCCGGCATCGGCCGCCTCCACCACCGCCCCCGCCGCCGCCGGAGGCGGCACGAAGACAAGGCTGGCGTCGGCGCCCGTCTCGGCCACCGCCTCGGCGACGGTGTCGTAGACCGGGATGCCGTCGACGTCGGCGCCGCCCTTGCCCGGCGTCACGCCGGCGACCACCTGGGTGCCGTAGGCGCGGTTGCGCAGGCCGTGGAACCGGCCCTGGCTGCCGGTGAGCCCCTGCACGACCACCCGCGTGCGCTCGTCGGCGAGGATGCTCAAGATGCCGTCTCCCGGGCGGCGAGCTCGACGGCCCGCCGGGCGGCCGACAGCATGGTGGGCTCCGACACCAGGCGGTCCGAGCCGTGGGCGGCAAGGATGGCCCGGCCCTCCTCAGCGTTGGTCCCGTCGAGGCGAACGACGATCGGGCTGCGCAGCTCGACCCGGTCGAGAGCCTCGACGATGCCCGTGGCCACCTCGTCGCCCCGGGTGATCCCCCCGAAGATGTTGACGAGGATGGCCCGAACGTTGGGGTCGCGGTTGACGACGTCGAGGGCGGCGGCCACCACGTCGGCCCGGGCCCCACCGCCCACATCGAGGAAGTTGGCCGCCGTCCCGCCGACCTGATCGACGACGTCCAGCGTGCTCATCACCAGACCGGCACCGTTCCCGATGATCCCCACCGTCCCCGCCAGCCCGATGTAGTTGAGACCGTGCTCGCGCGCCATCCTCTCCCGGTCGTCGAGGACCTGGGTTGGGCGCCACTCGGCCCACTCGGGGTGACGGAACGCGGCGCTGTCGTCGAGCGTCACCTTGGCGTCGAGGGCGACGACCCTCCCGTCGCCGGTGAGGACGAGCGGGTTGACCTCCACCAGCTCGGCGTCGCCCTCGCAGTACACGCGCCAGAGACCGAGCAGCACCTCGACGAGCTCGTCGGCGGCCGCCGGGGCGAGCCCGGCCCGGTCCACCAGGCCGCGGGCGTCCACTTCGACCAGGCCGTCGAGAGGGTCGATGAGGAGGCGGGCGATGGCCGACGGCTCCTCGGCCGCCACCGCCTCGATGTCGACGCCGCCCCGGGCGGAGACCATGGCCAGGTGCAGCTTGGCCGCCCGGTCGAAGGTGAACGAGGCGTAGTACTCGCTGGCGATGTCGGAGACGCGCTCCACCCACACGAGCGAGACCAGGTGGCCCCGCAGCGGGTGGCCGAGCATGGACAGGGCGTGGGAACGGACCTCGTCGGCGCTCGACGCGACACGGATGCCGCCCGCCTTGCCCCGTCCGCCGACTTGGACCTGGGCCTTGACGACCACCGGGTACCCGAGGGCGTCGCCGGTGGCGACCGCCGCCTCGGCCGTCTCCGCCACCGCCCCCTCGGGGACGGCCACGCCGTGGCGGGCGAGCAGCTGCTTCCCCTGGTACTCGTAGAGGTCCACGGCCCTACGTGCCCCGCCCGTCCAACGTCGCCTCGAGCCAGCCGGTGATCGAGGCCATGCTCGCCCCCGGCGTGAACACCGCCGCCACCCCGAGCTCCCGCAGGCGCTCGGCGTCGGCCGGCGGGATGATGCCCCCGCCGAACACGACGACGTCGTCGACGCCCCTCTCCGCCAGCTGCTCCAACACTCGGGGGAACAGCGTCATGTGGGCGCCCGACAGGACGGACAGGCCGAGGGCGTCGGCGTCCTCCTGCAGCACCGTCTCGGCCACCTGCTCCGGCGTCTGGTGCAGCCCCGTGTAGATCACCTCGAAACCGGCGTCGCGCAGGGCACGGACGACGACCTTCGCCCCCCGGTCGTGGCCGTCCAGGCCGGGCTTCGCCACCACGACCCGGTAGCGGCGGTTCACCCAACGCATACTAAGCAGGTGCCGCAAGCGCCCGGCGTCCGCCCCTTCGGACAGCCTCCTCGCACTCCCACCGGCCGGACGACGGCGCTGGTGGCGGCGGGAGGCGTGCTGGCCGGCGCGCTCCTCTTCGTCGTGGTGCTCAACGTCATGGGCTCGAGGGGCAGCGGCAACCTCGCCGGGCCCGACCTGTTCCTCGTCGGCAAGGCCACACCGCTGGCCCAGACGGTGGCCGAGAAAGGGCCCCTGCTGTTCCCCGACCCGCTCGGCCGAGGGCGCGACGTCTACGTGAACCACCTGGGAGGGGGCGATTGGCGGACCTTCGAGGTCAGGCCTCCGGGCGCCCCGTCGGGGTGCGCCCTCCAGTGGCGTACCTGGCGCCGCCTCTTCGTGGACGAGTGCACCGGGCGGGAGTACCCGGCCGACGGCGCTGGTCTGGTCACCTACCCCACCCGCGTCGACGACGAGGGCCGGGTCGTCGTCGACCTCCGCCATCCGCAGGACCCGGCCGTCACCTCGACGACGGCCGGCTGACGGCGCCGGTCACCGGGGCGGCACCTTCTTCAAGGGCGCCCAGGCCAGCAGCAGCCGCTTCTCGCCCAGACCGGGGAACCGGATCACCGCTTCGGCCCCGTCGCCCGCGCCGACGATCTCGAGGACCACTCCCTCGCCCCACTTGGCGTGCACCACGTCGTCGCCCACGGCCAGGCCGAGGCGCTCGGCGCCGCTGGTGCGGGCCGGTGTGGGGTTCCCGAACCGGCGGCCCGGGCCCCGGCCCATGGCGGTGTCGACGATGCGGTCGCGTCCCGAGCGGCTGCGGGCGAAGCGGTCGCGCGCCCGCGCCGACTCGGACAGGGCGGTGAGCTGCTCAGGGATCTCCTCGAGGAAGCGGCTGGGGCGGTTGTACTGCGTGGACCCGAAGAGCAGGCGGCTCCACGCATGGGACAGGTGCAGGCGGCGGCGGGCCCGGGTTATGCCCACGTAGCACAGGCGGCGCTCCTCCTCCAGCTCGTCGGGCTCGCCGATCGACCGCAGGTGCGGGAACACGCCGTCCTCCATGCCGATCATGAACACGGCGTCGAACTCCAGGCCCTTGGCGGTGTGGAGCGTCATGAGGGTGACGCTCGACTCGTCGGGATCCGCCTCGTCGGCGTCGGCCACCAGGCTCACCGACTCGAGGAAACGCTGGACCAGGTCGCCCTCGCCCGGTCGGCCGGAGCCGTCGCCGTCGCCGGCGCCGTCGCCGGCCTCGGCCATCGCCTCCTCGAACGCCCTGGCCGTGCCGACCAGCTCGGCCACGTTCTCGAGCCGACCCTGGGCCTCGATCGACCCGTCGGCCTCCAGCTCGGAGCGGTAGCCGGTGTCGTCGAGGACCCGCTCGAGGATCGCCGCCGGACCACTCGCCATGGTGCGGAGCCGCTCGAGGAGCGCCACCAGCTCGGCGATGCCGGCCAGCGCCTTCCCGCCGACGCCCGCCTCCCTCGCCCGTGCCAGCGCCTCGTCGAAGCTGCGACCGTTGGCCGCCGCCCACGCCTCGAGCCTGGCGACGCTGGTGTCGCCGACCCCGCGCTTGGGGACGTTGAGGATCCGGCGCAGCGAGACCTCGTCGGAGGGGTTCACCACCGCCCGCAGGTAGGCGAGGGCGTCCTTCACCTCCCGCCGCTCGTAGAAGCGGGGGCCGCCCACCACCTTGTAGGGGACGTTGCGGCGGACCAGCTCCTCCTCGAGCACCCGGCTCTGGGCGTTGGTGCGGTAGAAGACGGCCATGTCTCCCCACCGGTAGTGCTCGGAATCGTGGAGGCGGCGCATGCGGTCGACCACCCATCCGGCCTCGTCGTGCTCGTCCTCGGCGTAGTAGCGCTCGATGAGCTCGCCGCCCACCTGCTCGGTCCACAGCGCCTTGGGCTTGCGCAGGAGGTTGTTGGCGATGACGGCGTTGGCGGCGTCGAGGATCGTCTGGGTCGAGCGGTAGTTCTGCTCGAGCACGATCATCGTGGTGTCGGGGAAGGCGTCCTCGAACCCCAGGATGTTGCGGATGTCGGCGCCGCGCCACCGGTACACGGACTGGTCGGCGTCGCCGACGACGCAGACGTTGCGGTGCTTCTGGGCCAGGCGGACGACGATCTCGTTCTGGGCCCGGTTGGTGTCCTGGAACTCGTCGACGAGGATGTGGCGGAACCGCTCCTGGTAGTGGGCCAGCACGTCGGGCTGGCGGCGGAACAGCTCGACCGTGACCAGGAGGAGGTCGTCGAAGTCCATAGCGTTGGCGTCGCGCAGGCGGCGCTGGTATTCGCGGTAAACCCCGGCGATGCGGCGCTCGTAGATGGAGCCGGCCCGGTCGGCATAGGCGTCGACGCCGAGCACCTCGTTCTTGGCCTGGCTGATGGCGGCGTGGACGACACGAGGCGGGAAGCGCTTGGCGTCGATGTCGAGGTCGCGCAGGACGTAGCCCGTGAGGCGGACGGCGTCGGCCTGGTCGTAGATCGTGAAGCCCGAGCCGTACCCGAGGTGATGGGCGTCCCGGCGCAGGATGCGGACGCAGGCGGAGTGGAAGGTCGACACCCACATGCGGCGGGCGACCGGGCCGACCAGCGCGCCGACCCGGCTCTTCATCTCGTCGGCCGCCTTGTTGGTGAAGGTGATGGCCAGGAGCTCGAAAGGCGACACGCCCTGCTCCCGCACCAGCCAGGCGACGCGGTGGGTGAGCACCCGCGTCTTTCCCGACCCCGCCCCGGCCACGATCAGGAGCGGCCCTCCGGGATGGGTCACGGCCTCGCGCTGGACGGGGTTAAGGTTGGCGAGGAGGTCGGGGCGCGGAGGCCGCGTCGCGTCCGTCGGCGGCGCGGCTGCCAGGTGCTCTTCGGTCACTCCCACTCGATGGTTCCCGGGGGCTTCGAGGTGATGTCGAAGGCCACCCGGTTCACGCCCGGGACCTCGGCGATGATGCGGCGGGACAGCCGCTCGAGCAGCTCGTGGGGCAGCCGGGCCCAGTCGGCGGTCATGGCGTCGTCGCTCTGCACCGCCCGGACGACGACCGGGTGGGCGTAGGTCCGCTCGTCGCCCATGACCCCCACCGAGCGGATGGCGAGGAGCACGGCGAAGGCCTGCCACAGGTCGCGGTGTAGGCCGGCCCGCTTGACCTCCTCGACGACGATCGAGTCGGCTGCCTGCAGGATCTCCAGGCGCTCGGGCGTCACCGCCCCGACGATGCGCACGGCCAGGCCCGGACCGGGGAACGGCTGGCGCCACACGATCTCCTCGGGCAGGCCCAGCTCCTCGCCCACCGCCCGGACCTCGTCCTTGAACAGGTTGCGGAGGGGCTCGACGAGCTCGAACCGCATGTCCTCGGGGAGCCCGCCCACGTTGTGGTGCGACTTGATGCGGGCGGCGTCCTTGGTGCCCGACTCGATGATGTCGGGGTAGAGCGTCCCCTGCACGAGGTACCGGGCGTCCTCGAAGTCGGCGGCCACCTCCTCGAAGATGCGGATGAACGTGTTGCCGATCGTCCGCCGCTTGATCTCGGGGTCCTCGATGCCGTGCAGGGCCTCCACGAAGCGGTCGGCCGCCTTCACGTGCACGAGGTCGACTTGGAACTGGCGGCGGAAGGTGTCCTCGACCTGCTCCGCCTCGCCCGCCCGCATCAAGCCGGTGTCGACGAAGACGCACGTGAGCTGGTCGCCCACCGCCTTGTGCACGAGGGCGGCGGCCACCGCCGAGTCGACCCCGCCCGACAGCCCGCAGATCACCTTGGCGTCGCCGACCTGGGCGCGGATTGCCGCCACCGCCCGCTCGACGATCGACGTCATCGTCCACCGGGGGAGGCAGCCGCACACGTCGTAGAGGAAGTGCTTGAGGATCTCCTGGCCCCTGGGCGTGTGGGCGACCTCGGGGTGGAACTGCACGCCGTAGACCCGGCGCTCGGGGTCCTCCAGGGCGGCGACCGGCACCGCCCCGGTGCGGGCCGTCACCCGGAAGCCCGGCGGGGCGCTGACGATGGAGTCGGCGTGGCTCATCCAGACGTCCTGGGCCAGCGGGAGGTCGCCGAACAACGGCGAGCCCGAGGTCACCTCCAGGGCGGTGCGGCCGTACTCGGCGACGTCGGTGCGGGCGACCAGGCCACCGAGCTGCTGGGCCACCAGCTGGGCGCCGTAGCAGATGCCGAGCACGGGGACCCCGGCGTCGTAGATCCCGGGGTCGATGTTCGGCGCCCCGTCGACGTGGACCGAGGCGGGGCCGCCGCTGAAGATGATCCCCGCCGGGCGGCGGGCGAGCATCTCGGCGACCGCCATGTCACGGGGGACGATCTCCGAGTAGACGTGCGCCTCCCGCACCCGGCGGGCGATGAGCTGGGCGTACTGGGCGCCGAAGTCGACGACGAGGACGGTGTCGAAGGCGTCGCTCGTTCTGGGCACGCTCATGGCGACAGAGTGACGATCAGCGTGCCCAGAACCGGACGGGGGCCCCGAACCGCCGCCGCGGCCGTCACATCAGACGCCCATGCCGATGCCCTGCGAGCGCTGGAGGGCCTTGCCCTCCGTCTGCAGAGCGGGCGCCACCATCACCTCGGCCTTCTGGAACTCCTTCACCGTCTCGTAGCCGCAGGTGGCCATCGAGGCCCGCAGCGCCCCGAACAGGTTCAGCCGGCCGTCGTTCTCGTGGGCGGGGCCGACCAGGATCTGCTCGAGCGTGCCCCGCACCGGTGTGCGCACCCGGGCGCCGCGCGGAAGGGTGGGGTGGAAGGTGGCCATCCCCCAGTGGTAGCCCCGCCCGGGCGCCTCGACGGCGGCCGCCAGCGGCGAGCCGACCATCACCGCGTCGGCGCCGCAGGCGATGGCCTTGGCGATGTCGCCGCCCGTGCTCATGCCCCCGTCGGCGATGACGTGGACGTAGACGCCGGTCTCGTCGAGGTGGCGCATGCGGGCGCCGGCGGCGTCGGCAATGGCGGTGGCCTGGGGGACGCCCACACCGAGCACGCCCCGGGTGGTGCAGGCATGACCCGGGCCGACCCCGACCAGCACGCCCACCGCGCCGGTACGCATGAGGTGCAGGGCGGCGTTGTACGAGGCGCATCCACCCACGATCACCGGGATCTCCAGCTCGCGGATGAACCGCTTGAGGTTCAGAGGCTCGGTCGTCTTGGAGACGTGCTCGGCCGACACGACCGTGCCCTGGATCACGAGGAGGTCGAGCTCGGCCTCGAGGATGGCCTTGGCCAGCTTGTTCGTGCGCTGAGGGGTGACCGACGCGCACGACACCACGCCCGCGTCGCGGATCTCCTTGATGCGCTGGCCGATCAGCTCCTCCTTGATCGGCTCGGAGTAGATCTCCTGCATCCGCAAGGTGGCCTTGTCGCTGTCGAGACCGGCGATCTCCTCGAACAGCGGCTCGGGGTCCTCGTAGCGCGTCCAGAGGCCCTCGAGGTTGAGCACCCCCACACCGCCCAGGCGACCGATCTCGATGGCGGCCGCCGGGCTGACCACGCCGTCCATGGCCGCCGCCATCAGAGGCAGCCCGAACGTGAAGGCGTCGATCTCCCAGGAGATGTCGATGTCCTCGGGGTCGCGGGTGCGGCGGCTCGGGACGATGGCGATGTCGTCGAACCCGTAGGCGCGCCGGCCCGACTTCCCGATTCCGATCTCGATCTCAGCCACTACGACACCTCTCGCGCTTCTCTCTCCGGTTGGTCGGGGGAAGGTCCTCCCAGGTTACTCGGGGGCCCCGCCCTACCCGGGTGACCCTCCGGCACCGGTGACCAGGCAGAGCAGGCGGTGGAGGATGCGGGCCGTCACCCCCCAGACGGTGTCGTGCTCCAGCTCGAAGAAGTACACCGGCCGGTCGGGCACGGGTCGGTCCCACCGCTCTTCCCTGTAGATCCCCGGGTCGAGGAGATGCGCCAGCGAGACGTCGAAGGCCTCCTCGACCTCGTCGGGCCGGGCCGCCAGCCGGGGGCGATCGGCCAGCAGGCCGACGAAGGGCGTGAGCAGGAACCCCGTAGTCGGCGTCGCCACCCGGGGAAGGCGGCCGACCACCGACACCGCCGCCGGGTCGAGGCCCACCTCCTCCTGCGCCTCCCGCAGGGCGGCGCCGAGCTCGCTCTCGCCCGGCCCGAGCACACCGCCGGGGAAGGCGACCTCGCCGTGGTGGGAGGCCAGGCCGGCGGCCCGCCGGGTGAGGACGACGCGAGCCACTCCCGACTCCTCGAACAGGGGGACGAGCACGGCGGCGGGCCGGGCGCCGCTCGCCGGCGCCCGAGCGTCGGGGCTCACCGCCGCGCTGATCAGACGGGCCCGCACCTGCGCCAGGCCGACCGCTCGCTCCTCCTCGCTCAGCCCCGACCACGGCGGGGGACCGCCGGGACGGGCGCCGGGGGGCCGGGGGATCGCCTGGCGCCCGCTCAGGACGGGGGGCTGATGTCGACGCCGGCGGCGGCCGCCGCCTCCGCCTGGGCGACCAGTGACTCGAGAACCTCGCGCATGCCACCCGTCTTGAGGTTGGCCATGACCCGCCCCGGGGGCGTCTCGCCGCGCTCCCACTCCATCCAGGCTTCGAGCAGCTTGGCAGGCTCGGGCGGCGGGCGGTCCATGCCGTGAGCCTACGTGGCCGTAGTGCCGCGCAGGTAGGCTCGACGCGGTGGCGCTCGAGGTGAGAGTGCAGCGGGCTCTGTGCATCTCGACCAAGTCGTGCATCAACGCAGCCCCCCACACCTTCGCCCTCGACCCGACCCTCGTCTCCACCGTCGTGGATCCCGAGGGCGACCCCGAGGACGACGTCGTCCGGGCCGCCGAGGCGTGCCCCACGGGCGCCATCTCCGTCTTCCGCGACGGCGAGCGCATCGCCTGACCGCCCCTCCGCCCTTCTTCGCGCACTCCCTCCGGCCATGTTGCGGTGGCCCGACCCCACGCTGTCTTCGACGAGCAGCGCACTCCTCCGTCGATGGGCTGCGTAGGAGCTTGAAGCCGAGCTGCTCCTCGGGACCGAGCGGGGCGACTACCGGACGCCCGCCGTCGCGGACGACCGCGGGTTGGCTCCGAGGAGGAGCGCGTCAGCCGGGCGGTGCGCAACTTTGGTCTGGCGCCGGTCCCGATTCCACAGCGCGATCCCCGGCGTTCGGTGGGCCAGTAGGCCCACGCGCCGCCACGGCCTTCGCCGCCGCCGGGGCTCGGGCTGGCCAAGCGCTCCGTCGCCGTCCTCTTCGCACCCCTTTCCGGACCGAGGTCGACGAGACGCAGGCCTGAGCCAGGACGTCCGGCCGGCCGGTGGGACCGGTACACTCTGGAAGCAAAGGGCAATAGAAGACCGCGCGCTGGGAGCGCTGGGCAGCAGCTTCAGGGAGGGGTCGGGATGAAGAGAGTGGCTCGCATCGGCGCGACGCTGCTCGCCTTGACGGCGGCGCTGGTACTCCCGTCCGCAGGCGCACGGGCGACGGTTGCGGTCACCAACGCCGTCCCACCGGCCGACTACACGACGACGGCAAACCTGAGCCAGCCGACGCACACGAGCATCGTGCGGACGGTGCACGACGTGGTGGGGTACGACGGCACGAAGCTCTATGTCGAGGTCGTGCGGCCCGCCGCCCTGGGCCGGTACCCGGTCATCCTCGAGGCCAGCCCGTACCACGGAACCTTGGCCGACCGCGACGGAACACGGATCCTGCCCGAGCCGCGTGACGCCGACGGCCGGTCGTTGGGGCTCACCGGCTACTTCGCGCCACGCGGCTACGCGGTCGTGATGATGGACCTGCGGGGGACGGGGCGGTCGCAGGGCTGCCTCGACCATCTCGGTCCCAAGGACGCGTCCGACCTCAAGACGGTCGTCGAGTGGGCGTCCGTGCAGGACTGGTCGAACGGACGGGTCGGCATGACCGGCCACTCGTACGTCGGCTCGACGCCGAGCGTCGCCGCTGCCCAGAACCCCAAGGGCCTCACGACGATCGTCCCGTCGGCGGGCCTGGCGTCCATGTACGACCACCAGTTCCAGGCAGGCGTCCCCTACTTCCTGCAGTGGGCGGGACCGATCGAGGCCTACGAGCAGCTCGCCCTCGAGCGGAAGATGCCACCCCTGCCGCCCGACCCGTTCGGGCTGGGGCTCGTCCACACCGGCGACGACTTCGGCGACGACATGACGGAGACTGGCTGCGGGCTGGTGAACAGCGCGGCGGTCGCCGGCGAGGACCAGCTGTCCGGGCGCTACGCGGACTGGCACCTGGTCCGCGACCACGACGCCGGCGCGACCGACTGGGAAGGCCCGGTCTTCCTGGTCCACGGCGTCAACGACAACGCCGCCCGGGTTTCCTCGATGCAATGGTTCACCGACCGGGGCGGGCGACCGGGCGACAAGCTGTGGCTCGGACAGTGGGACCACGGCTCAGGCTGCTGCCCGACGCGTCGCGGGATCCAGTGGACGTACGTGCTGCACGCCTGGTTCGACAAGCACCTGGCCGGTCGCGCGGTCGAGACGGGCCCGCCGGTCGAGCTGTTCCTGAGCGACGGCACCTTCGCCGAGGCACGGGCGGGCGACCGCGAGGAGATCGTCACCTCGACCGCCTGGCCCGGCCAGCCCCGGATGCTGTCGTTCCATCCCGACGCCAACAACGGATCGCTCGGCACGGCCACACCGACCGCGGCGGGCAGCGCCACCTTCGCCGGTGACCCGTCGCTGTACCTCGAGGAGAACGGACAGGGCGGGCTGGCGTTCAGCACCGCCGCGCTCGGCGACGACATCGTGATCGCCGGAGTGCCGACCCTGCGGCTCTCGGCGGCGGTCAGCGTGCCGCGGGTCCACCTAATCGCCAACCTCTACGACGAGGCTCCGGGCGGCAACCGGCGACGGATCACCCAGTGCGCGATCAACCCGGAGCTGCGCAACGGCATCGCCACCCGCACCCTCGTGACACCGGGCGAGCGCTACGACCTCACGCCCCCCTGCTTCGCCATGGCGCACCACCTGCGAGAAGGGCACCGCCTCGTGCTGCGCGTGAGCACCGCCGACCCCGACAAGGTGCCGCTGTTCGCCATCGACCCCCAGGTGAGCGTTTTCACGGGCAGTGACGCCACGCGCGTCGATGTCCCGGTGGTCGACAACCCGGCGCTCTTCCCCGACGACGTGCCGCTCTCCGAGACTGAATTCACCGGTCCACCCATGGCTAGTTTCGACCGAGACCTCACGACGCAATCGTTCGGCGCACCTGTCCGGATCCCGGGCGTGACGTCGCAGTACATCGAGTTCACCATCCCGGACAACTCCGACACCGCGCGCGGTCAGGTGACGGCGACGGTTGCGCTCCCAGCCGACATCGACCTCTACCTGCAACGCAGGGTTGGGCCCGACGCATGGAGCGGCGACATCGCGGTCGGCGGGAGCTCGTCGTTGAGCGGCGAGACGATGAACATCGACCGCCGGCTGGAGCCGGGCGCGACGTACCGGATCGAGGTGCACAACTGGGCCGGGCTCCCCGGCAACGCGGTGAGGGTCAGGGCGGAGTTCTACAGATCCAGCGTGCCGGAGGGCACCTAGCCGCCGCGACTGAACCCGGCCCCCGGCGCCCGAGCACGGCGGACCCGCCCCCTTCGCCGAACGCGGATTTCGACCGCCCGGCGGCTTTAGCGACGGGGCCAGGGCGGAGGATCTCCGCGTCTACCTTCGTTGCAGCCACGGGGGAGCGCCTCGCCGTGGCCAAGGATCTCGCACTACAGCGAGGCCCAGTCCTCACTCACCGCTCTCTTCACGAGCGCGCTGATCCTTGCCTCTTCGGCGGCGGTCAACTCCTTCAGCGCGAAGGCGGTCGGCCACATGGCGCCTTCGTCAAGGTTCGCCTTGTCGCTGAAGCCGAGCGTCGCGTACCTCGTTTTGAACTTCTGGGCGCTCTGGAAGAAGCAGACGACATTGCCGTCCTTGGCATACGCAGGCATCCCGTACCAGGTTCTCGGCGAGAGGGCTGGCGCGCTGTCCTTGACGATTGCATGGAGCCGCTCGGCCATGGCGCGATCGGGCCCCGCCATCTCGGCGATCTTGGCGAGCACGTCGCTTTCCCCGTCCGCCTTGCCCGGGCGGCGACTGGAAGCCGCAGCCTTCAGCTCTTGGGCACGCTCCCTCATCGCGGCCCGTTCCTCGTCAGTGAATCCCTTGGGCGCCTTGCCGACCGCGGTGGTGCGCTTGGCGGGCGGCTGCGTGCCCTTCTTTGCTGGTTTCTTCTCAGCCATTGCGAGGCACCTCCGTGCGCTGAACGAGACCTGGGCCGTGACCTCCGGCAACGAGCGCTGACGCTGCGTACACGAGCTCGCGAGTGGGTCTCGCAACACGAGCACCAACTCGGATCGCCGGACCAGTGTCTAGGACGTTGGTGAATCCCAGCTTAAGGTTGAGCGGGACGATCTGGTGTTCGACCCGGCGCCCCACGGGAACGCTCACCTCGGCGTCACTCGGGATGACGGATCGGACTCTTCGACGACACGCCCCAGGCACCAGAGTTGTAACCGAACCAGCAACCTCCTGGCGCCTCACCGCTCCGATCATCCGCACGGGCGCCCGAGGACGTTGATGGTGACCGTCACCGCGGCGAGCAGGAAAGACGGTTCTCGTGTGACAAGAGGTTCAGTCTCGTCAAGGGCGAGTGCTTGGGACAGAGCCGGAGATTGGGAACTGGCCGTTCGGTGCCATCTCGGAGCGTCCGCCACCGCAGAACGTGGGGCGAGAATCCGTGACGCCACGACGCTCACGGACCGCCGGTCGGGCGATGCTCAGGGCCTGGCGGAGGCGGATGTCACGATGCCGCTGCGCTCGATGTAACAGCTCACGAGGCTGCCGGTGAGCGTCGGCCGGCCGCTCGATGGGGTTCGAC
The DNA here is from genome assembly GCA_036260255.1 of Acidimicrobiales bacterium. GTDB lineage: Bacteria > Actinomycetota > Acidimicrobiia > Acidimicrobiales > AC-14 > DASZJY01. The sequence continues at coordinate 73,360 of DATAAF010000016.1, forward strand.
GCACGGACCGAGTTCCGCGTTGCGGGCGGGCGCTTCGCGCTCGTCGCGACGCGCGTGAGCACCGACGCCCGGCGTAGGGCGCCGATGACGCGAGGATCAGGGAAGGCGCTCCAGGAAGGCGGTGGCGGCGGCGCGGCCGTTCTCGAACAGGCGGAGCCGGGCACGGTTTTCGACGTCGAACTGCGTGGCGGGGACGCCCGACGTGTCGACCTGGATGGTCCGCCGGCCGGCGGTGTCGGCGCCGAACGACGACCGGTACCAATCGCCGGTGATCGTCGCCAAGCAACGGATGCCCAAGCCCACCGCCGTGCGCACCGGCCGGTCCCGACCGTGTGGCGGCGACGTGCTCACCTTGACGCCCCACGTCGGCCAGCGCGCCGGCTTGCCGTCGGTGCGGTCGAACACGGTGATGGGGTAGTTGGCCAGGAGGCCGCCGTCGACCCACGTGGCGGCGCCGTGGTCGGTTTCCACGTTGACGGGACGAAAGAAGAATGGAATCGACATCGACGCCCGCACCGCGTCGGCGATCGGCTGCTCGTCGGCAACCAGCCCGTAGAGCGAATAGTCCCAGGGGAGGCGGACGAGCACCTGGTGAGTCAGGTCGGCCACATGGACGACAAGCGAGTACCGCTGATGCTCGGCCAGCGAGGACCCAGGGTCGTCATCGATGCGCAGGTCTCCAAAGGTCCTTACGCCGACTTCCTCGAGGGCAGGGCAGAGAAACTCGTAGAGATAGTTCCCCGAGTGCAAGCCGCCGCGGCGCAACAGGTCGACCATGCCCGAGACCGGTCCCAACACGCGGCCGGGCCACCGCCACTCCAGAAACCGCGAGTTGTCCACGCGAAGCGACACGTCGAGCAGCGGGCTGAGGTCGCGCCCGGCCTTCTGGTAGGCGGCGACCCCGGCGGCGATGATCGCCCCGCCGCTGGTGCCAGCCACCCGCGGAAAGGTGTAGCCGGCCTCAGCCAGGACGGTCACGGCGCCGAGCAGGGCGATGTTCTTGACGCCGCCGCCCTCGAGCACCAGATCGACCTTCTTCACGTGCTCAGGCAAGGGGGTGTTCCGTTCCGACTCGAGGCGTATACAACCGGATTCGAAGGATACGGGTACTGCCTGAACCGCCCCGGGTTTGTCGGAGGCTCGATTAGTTGACAACCGGCCCGAGGACAAGCTGTTCGGGGGCTTGGTTCCTCGGGTGTCTTACTACCACCGGTGCTCCCTGCGTCGCTTCCTGGCCCGCTGAGCGTCGTACATGCGTTCGCTTCGAGCCATCGGCGCTCGAACTCCGCCGGCGGCATGTCGCCAATGGCCGAGTGCAGCCTCGTGGTGTTCCACCAGTGGACCCAGGCGAGGGTGGCC
>DATAAF010000017.1:0-11809 GCA_036260255.1 Acidimicrobiales bacterium
CCAGCTCAAGCTCCTCCGGGCCGAGCTCGGGCTGGACCCCCCACCTGGCGAGGATCAGGCACCCCGTCGCAGGAGGAGAACCGAGCACATAGCAGCGTGAGGCTCGACGACTCGATTTACAGGACGCTCAGGACTTGACCCTTGGCGGCTGGTGCTGGTCCTGGTGATGCTTCTGACGCTGCTCAGCATCATTACACCCTTCAAGGGATGTGAAGGCGTGAGTAGAGGCTGCTTTGAGCGGTTGGCCAACCGCCCGGTCAGTCAGGGCGGATGCCAAGGTCTTGACGGTGAGGCGCTCGACCTATGCCTAGACGACATAGCCGCATACTGTGACGACCGAAGTGGCCCCGTCGTCCCATGACTCCCCGCCGAGGACGCTCTGGCCTCCCGGCGGCCGGTGAAAGCGACGATCCATACGGTCGAAGACAGGAACGCGCCAAAGACCGCATCGTGTCCGTCGCAGAGCGGGCCGTAGCGAGGGTGGCACGCTACGCGACGGAGGTTCGCCCCAGTGTGCTCGTGGAGTGCGAGAACGACGTGCTGTTCCTCACTGAGAAGGGCCCTCGACTTCACCCCCCACGCCGAAGCAGCCGAGGAGCACGCCCGACGACAGTGACAGATGACGGCCCTCGGTCACGTTGCCGACGACCTTGCGGACGAACCCCCACCGCTACCTTGCGACGGTCGGAGCGGCCCCCGAGGATCACGAGGACAACGTCCCCGCGCGCCGATCCGCGAGAGACACATCTGTAGGTTCCGCTTTGCGGAACCTCCGAGACACCTGCCCGGTCCGGCGGACGCCCTAGACGACCCACACCGATGCACCCGCGGTGCGTGGCGAAACGGGGCTCCCTCGCCAGGGTGTTTCAGGCGATTTCGACAAGCAGTTCCGGCGCGTTGACAGCACGCTGGTCGACCGCAAGACGCCCGAGGATGATCGCCGAGTGCTACCAAGTTCGCCAAGAGGTCGGCGCCGCGGCACCTTCAAGCGCTCCAGCGGCCTAACGCCGCCGGGGCCACCGAGACCGGGGACACCGATCGCACGGGGCAGGCCTGTCCAACGCTGGCTTCCGCCGACGGCGCGACCAGCCCGACGCAGTCGGCCCACACCGCCCGGCTCGTAGACCCGCAGCCCCAGGTCTACTTCGCCCGGATGGTGAGCGAGGCGCCCATCACGAACAATGCGCTCTCGCGCCCACCCATCGAACGCCCCGCTGCTCGATCCGCTCTGATGGCAACTCGGGTTGCGACGGCTCCGTACCGCCCGCCGCCAGCGGCGTCAAGGTCGTTCGTCCGTGGGGCGCTCCACCTTGACCCCGCCGACGGCCGGCAGTAATCGGCGCGCATCCCCTCCTTCGGAGGGCAGTACGGTCAGGCATCCCACCAGGGCACCACACGAGACATCCGGACTCGGCACCTGGGACGCCCCGCCACCAGTCGGGCGACCAGCTGGCGATCGTGCATCTGGCATTCGTGAAAACAACCCGCACGACAACCTCGCCGACAACCTTGTCGACAACCACCGTGGCTCATGCTCGGCGCATGGAGAATCGAAGCTGATGCCGACGAGCAGAACTCACGCCCGCGGAGCGAAGCCTGCGCTCCCGGATTGCCGCCTACACCCTGCACGCCACCCATGACCCGCACGAGACCACCAAGGCGGCCCCGGCATGCCTTCCTCGCCAGGTTCGAGCGGGAAGTCGATCCTGAGGGCCAGCTGCCCGCCGAGGTGCGTCGGCGGCGGGCGGAGGCAGCCCGCAAGGCGTACTTCAGCCGCCTGGCACTCCGATCGGCTCGAGCTCGGCGGGCTCGCTGGGAGTAAGCGTCAATCCGCGGGAGGAGCCCACTGGAGCGCCGCCGCCTCGACAGCGGCGACGTCCTCCTCGGGGATCTCTCGCCCGATCTCGTTGTAGTCGTCGATCGACGCCGGCGGCCGCTCGGTGAGGTCCATGTCGACGGGCTCGGAGCTCACGACCCGAACCCCAGCGCCGCTCGGATGCCGTCCTCCACGCGCTTCATCGTACCGGTGGAGAGAACGCCGACCCGGCGGACGAGATGGCGTTTCGAGGCCAGCCGGAGCGTCATGCAGTCGACGAAGCCGACGAGCGGACGGTCGGCGGCAGCCAGGACCACGTGCTCGGCAAAGCGCGCCCGCGCCAGGTTCGTCCCCATCCAGATGACGTGTACCCATGGGTAGGTCACGGCGTCGTTCGCCCGGTTGTTCGAGACGACGACGTGAGGCTTCTCGCCGTCCTTGGTCGGCATCATCCAGACCTCGCCGCGACGCGGCCGCGGGAAGAGGTTGGCGCTCAGAACCGTTCGCCGGGCGACAACCGGCGGTGTGCCTCGCGGGCTCGCTCGTCGGCGGCTGACGCGCCGTAGCGCTGCAGCATCTGGCGGCTCCGCCAGCCGGCCAAGCGCATCAAGTCACCCTCGTTGCCGCCCTGGGCGAGCCACGTGTGGGCGAAGGTGTGGCGCAGCTGGTGAGGGTGGGCGGCGGCGATCCCAGCCTTTGCCGACCGGCGCCGGAGCATCTGAGCGACGCCCGAGTCGGTGAGGCGGCCCTTGCTCCCGAGCCACAGCCAGCGCTGATCCTGCAGCGGGTGCCGGGCGCGGACTCGGATGTAGCGGTCGAGCGCCTGCGCCGTCTTCGGGCCGAACGGGCACGCTCGGGGACGCCGCCCCTTCCCTACGACGAGGAGGACGTCCGTACCGAAGTCGACGTCGTCGGTCCGCAATCCGGTCAGCTCGGCCAGCCGAACGCCGGTGTCGAGGAACAGGCGGATGATCGCCGCATCCCGGCGCTCCTCGTAGCCGCGCCCATCGCACGCGGCCAGCAGCCGGCGGACGTCGTCGTCGCGCAGCACGGGCACCGGCTCCTCAGGCACCGCTGGCGGCTTCATGCGGGCCATGGGCGACGCCGGGACCTCGCCCTCGTCCTCGAGCCACCGGAAGAACTGCTGCACGTACCGGTACCGGGAAGCGGCCGTCGACGGCGTCCATCGCGCCAACTGGTCCTCGATGAACGCCTCGACGTGCTCCCGGCGAACCCCCTCGACGGTGGTCGGCATGCCCTGCTCGGCAAGGAACGCGGCGAGCAGACGAGCGGACTCCACATAGGAGCGGATCGTCCGCGGCGAGCGGTTGCGGGCCCGGAGCGACCGTTCGAACGACGGGATCAGGTCAGCGAGCTGCCCAACTTCCCGCGCCGACAGACGAGCCACCACTAGGGCAAGTTATCCGCTGTCGGACCGCTGTGCAACGACCGCACGACGAAGGCCCTGACCATTTCTGCTGGTCAGGGCCTGTTTGAGCCCGAGGTCGGACTCGAACCGACGACCTGCTCATTACGAGTGAGCTGCTCTGCCGACTGAGCTACCCGGGCGGGGTTCCGGCCTGCAAGAGCGTAGCCGGAGCGATCGCGGTCGGATTCGGGCCCCGCGGGGGGCGCTGGCGCGCCGCTTAGCCCTGCGCCGGGGCCGAAGGGTGCAGGGGCCGCCCCCTCGACCAGGTCCCGTTCCGCTCGCCGTGGGACGGCGCGCCGTGGCACGAGCACCGCATGCGTCCGAGGGCCGATGTGGCCCGGGTCGACGACTGGGGGTGTCGATCACCGGGCGGGGCGCCATCACCGCGGCGGACCAGGCAGTCGATGCATGGGTCTTGGCGTTCGCGCCACAGCCGCCCGGGGTGACGCCGTCCGCCAGCGGATGACCCTGTGGTTCGACGCCGGGCGCGGCCTGGGCGGTCGGGATCCAGGACGAGATCCGCGATGAACGCAAGAGCGGGCTGGGACCCTGGCCTACGACGCCCGCTACACCGCCACGCTGGTGGCGGCTCGTCCCGCCCGCTGGACCCGTCTCCAGCGCCCGGCCCGCCGGCCACTATTCTTGCCCGTTCGTCCAAGCGACCTTAGGAGGCTGCGTGCACGGACTGAACCGACGTCTGGCATCACTGATCGCCTTGGCGGTGGCGATGTCCATGGGCCTCGGGGCGTGCGGGGACGACGACGACGAGACGGCGACGCAGCAAACGACGGCGACCACGGCCGCGCCGCGGGGCTCGGACACGGTGACGATCGAGATGACCGACTACGCCTACACGGTGAGCGGCCCGCTCAACGCCGGGGGAACGCTCCGCATCTCCAACCCCGGCAAGGAGTTCCACGTACTCGCCATGGCGCGGTTCAGGCCCGGCAAGACGCTCCAGGACCTGCAGACGACGCTCCAGCAGATGGCGCAGCAGGGTGGTCCCGGAGGTGGCGGTGGCGAGACCACCACGACCACCGCCCGCGGAGCGACCACGACGACGTCGGCCCGAGGCGGCACCACCACGACGAGCGCGGGCGGAGGGGCCGCGGGTGGTGAGCAAGAAGAGCAGGACCCGGTGGCCGAGCTCTTCGACGGCGAGCCCACCCTGCCGAGCGGCTTCTTGAGCCCCGGCGAGACGGTGGAGGTCACCGTCCCCAACCTCCAGCCCGGGACCTACGGCCTGATCTGCTTCGTCCCCACCGAGGGCGAGGGCACGCCCCACTTCGCCAAGGGCATGGTGAACCAGCTCGAGGTCGTCGCCGGTCCCACTCCTCCGCAGCCGACCGCCGACGCGACCTACCGGCTCGCTCCCGGCCAGGCGGTGCAGGGCCCGGCGACGCTGACACCCGGGCGGCACACCCTCAGGTTCGAGGTGGCACCCGGGAGCCAGCAGCTCGAACCGGCCCTAGCCCGGCTCAACCCGGGGGCGACGGCGACCCAGCTTGACAACGCCCTCTCCAGGCTCTTCGAGAGCGAGGACCGGCCGCCCCCGAGGAACGCGGCAAGTCAGGTGCCGGGCCAGGTCCTGTTCGCTGGCCTCGACCTCCAGGACACGAGCACCTTCTACCTCACCGCCGACTTCAGGGCCGGGAACTACGTGATCGTGGCCGAGGACACTGATCCCGAGGACCGTCCCTCGCCGCCCAGGGAGCTCATCAACATCAGGGTGGCGTAGACACGGCGAGGTCCTGCGCTGCGCCTGACCGGGTGAGCGGAGGCAGGCGCAGCAGCAGGGCCTGCAGCAGTAGGGCCTCGTTGGGGTTGCGGACGAGGTTCTCCGACGCGGCGCGGAGCGCCTCGACGGCCGCCACCGCCGCCCGCCGGTCCGTGGTCCCCGCCATCAGGGCGTCGCGGTAGGCGGCGGAGAGGGTCGCCAGCCCGAAGCGCAGCTCGTCTGTGCGCAGCCGCCGGAGCTCGCGCCGATGGCGGTCGGCCAGCTCCTTGCGGCCCGCGCCTCGTTCGCCGGAGCGCTCGACCCGCTCCTCGAGGGCGGCCTGCTCGGCCGCCTGGCGCGCCTGCAAGGGCCCCACGGCAGCGCCCGCCAGCAGCTCGCCCAGCTCGGCGGCCAGGACCGCCACCGTCGCCCCGGTGCCGTCGAGGCGCGACGGAACGGCCCGCCAGGCCCGGCGGCGCTCGGCGAAGCCAGGGTCCGACGCCAGCAGGCGGGCCCGGTCCAGACGCCCCCCGGCCGCCTCGGCCACGTCGGCGGCGGTGCCAGGATCGGTACCCTCGGCCACGAGTGCGGCGACCAGGTCGGCGGGGCCGAGAGCGGCGAACTCGATGCGCACGCAGCGGGACGCGATGGTCACCAGCTCCGAGGGGACGTGCTCGGCCAGCACGACGAACACGGTGCTGGCGGGCGGCTCCTCGATCACCTTCAGGAGGGTCGGGGCCGCTTCCCGGACCAGGTGGAAGTCGGAGAGGACCAGCACCTTGCGGGGCCGCTCGTTGGGCGTGCGCAGGGCCAGTCGCTGGATTTCCCGCGCCTGGGCGACGGTGATGTATGGGCCCTGCCGCTCGACCACGACCAGGTCGGGGTGGACCTCGGCCCCCACCCGGACGCACACGTCGCACTCGGAACAGCCGCCCTCGGGGCAGAGCAGGGCGGCGGCGAAGGCGAGGGCGGCCGGGCGCTTGCCGCTCCCCGGCGGCCCGGTGAACAGATAGGCGTGCACCGGTGCCCGAGCGGCAGCCCGGAGCTGGTCGACGGCCCGGTCCTGGCCGACGACCGCGTCGAACACCCGGCCAGCCCGGTCTGGCCGGCTCGCGGGAATCACGAACGCGCTCCCCGCGGCGACCCCGGCGCGGCGCGGGCGGAGACGGCGGCCCACACCTGGGCGGCCACGTCCTCCTCCGATCCAGCGCCGTCGACCACCACCCAGCGATCGGGGTCGGCGGCGGCGAGAGCGAGGTACCCCTCGCGGACGCGCTGGTGGAAGGCGTCGCCGATCGCCTCCAGGCGGTCGAGGCGGCGGCCGTGCTGGCGGGCTCGCACCACCGGCGGCAACACGTCGAGGAGCACCACCACGTCGGGCTCGAGCCCGTCGGACGCCCATCCGGAGATCCGGTCGAGGTCGGCGACGTCGAGGCCGCGGCCGTACCCCTGGTAGGCGAGGGTGGAGCCCGAGAACCGGTCGGTCACCACGTCCTGCCCCCGTGCCAGGGCGGGGCCGACCACCTCGTGCACATGCTGGGCCCGGTCGGCCGCCATGAGCAGGGCCTCCGTCCGCGGGTGGGGCTCGCCGGCGCCGGAGCGCAGGACAAGGTCCCGGATCCGCCGGCCGAGCTCCGTCCCGCCCGGCTCCCGTGTCAGCACCGCCCCCATCCGGGCGGCGAGGAGGCGCGCCTGGGTCGACTTGCCGCTCGCCTCGCCCCCCTCCAAGGCGATGAAGCGCCCCCGCTCGCCGTGCTCGCTCACGATCTCCTCTGGTGAGCTGCGCTCGGCTCGCCTCGAGGGGCCACCGGCCCCTGCGGGCGGTGGCCGAGGGGCAGGTGCCGGCGGCCCCGCTCGCCGTGCTCGCTCATGTTGCCTCGGTGCCGTCGGCCAGGCTCTCGGGATCGCGCCGTCGGGCGCCGTCGGCCCCGCCCCGGACGGTGAGCAGGGCGACGGTGCCGGCCACCAAAGTGATCGTCGCCCCGATCCACAGGGTCAGGCGGACCCCGGGAAGGCTCACCGTCAGGCCCCCCAAGCTGACCTCCCCGTCGAGCAGGCGCTCGGACAGGCCGTTCAGGGCGCTGGAGAGCAGGGGGGCGACGGCCAGCGAGAGCAGCAGGCACAGGCGGGAGAGGGTGTAGAAGGCGGCAAAGATCCGTCCCCGGAGGTCGTCCTCGACGCACTCCTGCAAGATCGTGAAGCCGAGGACGTAGACCGCCCCGGCGCACACGCCCATGAGGGCGATGAAGGCCATCGTCGGGCCCAGGCTCGACATCGAGGCCGACGCCATCATCGCCCCGCCCGCCACCAGGACGGCGGGGGCGAAGAGGGCCTGATGGGGGAGCCGTCGCTGGAGGACGGTCAGCCCCACGACGCCGATCGCCGCGCCCATGCCCAGCGCGGTGAGCAGCAGCCCGAACCCCGCCGGTCCGGCTTGCAGCACGTCGCGCGCGAACACCGGTCCGAGGGGCGCCACCATGCCGCCGCCGATGAGGCCGGTGCCCAGGCCGATCATCACCGCCCGCACCAGGGGGCTGCTGCTGATGTAGCGCCAGCCCTCCTTGACCTCGGTGAACGTGCGACCGAGGTCGATCCGCTGGTTCCGGTTCGCCGGCGCCCGCCGGGGCAGGGTCAGCGTGGAGATCAGGAATGCGGAGAGAAAGAAGGTGAGCATGTCGGCGTAGATCGCCAACGACTCCTGGTTGAGGCGGAGGAAGTCGAGTGCGTCGTGGCGCCCGAGGACGTCCGCCACCTTGGCCAGGCCGGCGAAGATCGCCGAGCCCACCGGGAAGGTGCCGTAGGCGGCGGCCAGGGAGAGGGAGTTGGCGCTGGCCAGGCGGTCGATGCTCACCAGGTTGGGGACGGACGCCTCCTTGGCGGGCGACCACAGGAGGGTCAGGACCTCGAGAAGCAGAGAGGCGACGAAGAGGCCGAGCACCGAGTCGACCAGGGGCAGGAAGCCCATGACGACGCCCCGGCCCACGTCGCAGAAGATCATCACCCGCTTGCGGTCCCAGCGGTCGACGAGCACCCCTCCCACCGAGGCGAGGAAGAACCCGGGCACCAGGCGAGCGCTCATGACCACGCCGACCGCCGCCTCCGGCGAGGAGCCCCCAACGCGCGTCGCGAGGGCGAGGATGGCGGCCAGCCCGATCCAGTCCCCGAGCGACGACGCCACCTGGGCCAGCCAGAGCCGGAAGAACGAGCTCGAGCCCAGCAGCTGCGGGCCGCGGGGCTCGCCCTCCCGGGCGACGGCGTCCATGGGGGCGGTGGGCGTGCCCTCGACCGAGTCGGGCCCGTCGGCGGACGTCCCAGGCTCGCCCACGCGGTCAGGCTACGAGAAGAGACGCGACAGGATCAGGCTTCGGTCCCCGTTGCCGGCGACGACCGCCCCTTCGACGACCCCGCCTTCGGCTTCGCCGGCTTCGCCCGCTTCGCCCCCTTCGACGACCCCTTCGCCGCCTTGGCCGCCTTGGCCGCCTTGGTCGCCTTCTGGGTCTTCTTGACCGTCTTCTTGACCCGGCCCCGGCGCGGCTTGGCCGGTCCCCGCTCGCGCCGGTCCTGGAGGAGCTCGGCCGCCCGCTCGAGGGTGATGCTCTCCGGGTCGTCGCCGGTCCGCAGGGACGCGTTGGTGGTGCCGTCGGTGACGTAGGGACCGAAGCGCCCCTCCCGGAGCTCGATCGGCGCCGCCGAGACTGGGTCGGTGCCCAGCTGGCGGAGGGGCCCGGCGGCCGCCTTCTGGCCCCGGCCCCGGCGGGGCTGGGCGAGGATGCGAAGCGCCTCGTCGAGGGTGAGGCTGAACAGCTGGTCGTCGTGCCCCAGGCTGCGGCTGTCCGAGCCCTTCTTGACATAGGGCCCGTAGCGGCCGTTGTGGACGGAGATCTCCTCGCCGTCGGCGGGGTCGACGCCCACGACGCGGGGCAGGCTCAGGAGCTTCAGGGCGTCGTCCAACGTCACCGAGTCGAGGGTCATGCCCGAGAGAAGCGACGACGTCCGGGGCTTCTGCTTGGCCCCGGCGTCGCCCTCGCCCAGCTGCACGTACGGCCCGTAGCGACCGGCCCGGGCGATCACGGGGAGGCCCGTTTCCGGGTCGGTGCCCAGCACCCGGTCGCTGCTGGGCTTGGCCAGGAGCTCCTCGGCCCGCTCGACGGTGAGCTCGTCGGGGGGGAGATCGTCGGGGAGGGCGGCCGTCTCCTCGCCCCGCGACAGGTAGGGGCCGTACCGGCCGACCCGCACGACGATCTGGCGGCCCTCGGCGTCGGTGCCGATCGGGATGGAGTTCACCGCCTTGGCGTCGATGGCGTCGAGGCGCTCGTCGACCATGGCCTTGAGCCCGCCGCGCCCGTTCCCGAAGTAGAAGCGCGACAGCCAGGGCTGGGCCTCCTCCTGGCCGGCGGCGATGCCGTCCAGGTCGTCCTCCATGCGGGCGGTGAAGGCGTAGTCGACGAGGTCGGCGAAGTGGTGCTCGAGCAGCTGCACGACCGCGAACGCGGTGAACGAGGGCACCAGGGCAGCGCCCTTCTTCCACACGTAGCCCCGCTCCTGGATGGTGGCGATGATCGAGGCGTAGGTCGAGGGACGGCCCACGCCGAGCTCCTCGAGCGCCTTGACCAGGGAGGCCTCGGTGAACCGGGGCGGCGGCTGGGTGGTGTGGTCGGTGGCCTCCAACGCCAGCGCGTCCAGGCCGTCCCCGGCGGCGAGGGCCGGCAGGCGCACCTCGCGGTCCTCCAGCCTGGCGTCGGGGTCGTCGGAGCCTTCCACGTACGCCCGCAGGAAGCCGGGGAACTCGATGACCTTGCCGGACCCGGCGAACTCGGCGTCCTCCCCCGCCGAGGAGGTCGCCCCCAGGCGCACCTGCACGCTCTTGCCCCGGGCGTCGGCCATCTGCGACGCGACCGTCCGCTTCCAGATGAGGTCGTAGAGGGCCAGCTCGTCGGGGGCCAGCTCGGCGGCGACCTCGTCGGGGGTGCGGAAGGTCTCGCCCGCCGGACGGATGGCCTCATGGGCCTCCTGGGCGTTCTTGACCTTCTTCTCGTAGCGGCGGGGCTGGTCGGGGACGTACTGGCGGCCGTACAGCTGGGTGGCCTGGGCCCGGGCGGCGGCGATGGCGGTGTCGGACAGGGCCGTGCTGTCGGTGCGCATGTAGGTGATGTAGCCGTTCTCGTAGAGGCGCTGGGCGACCGACATCGTGCGCTGGGACGTGAACCGCAGCTTGCGCCCCGCCTCCTGCTGGAGGGTCGACGTGAGGAAGGGCGGGTAGGGCGAGCGGCGGTAGGGCTTCTCGTCGACCGAGCGCACCGCGAACCGGGCGTCGCCCAGGCGCTCGGCCAGCCCGACGGCGGCGTCGTGGTCGAGGACGACGATCTTGGTGCCCCCGATGACGGTGCCCGTCTCGCCGAAGTCCCGCCCGGTGGCCAGGCGGGTGCCGTCGAGGGCGACCAGGGTGGCGCCGAACTGCTGGCCGTCCTCGTCCGCTGACGCCCCGCCCGCGGGGGCGAACGTGCCCTCGACGCCCGAATAAGCGGCCGGCTTGAAGCGCATGCGGGCCCGCTCGCGCTCGACGAGGATTCGGGTGGCCACGCTCTGCACCCGACCGGCCGACAGCTTGGGAAGGACCTTCTTCCAGAGGACGGGCGACACCTCGTAGCCGTAGAGGCGGTCGAGGATGCGGCGGGCCTCCTGGGCGTCGACCAGGCGGCGGTCGAGGTCGCGGGTGTGCTCCACCGCGTCGCGGATGGCCGACGGCGTGATCTCGTGGAACACCATCCGCTTCACCGGGACCCGGGCGGGGGGCGAGAGCACCTCCAGCAAGTGCCAGGCGATCGACTCGCCCTCGCGGTCCTCGTCGGTGGCCAGGTAGAGCTCGTCGGCCTGCTTCAGCAGCTGGCGCAGGCGGGTGACCACCTGCTTCTTCTCGGGCGCCACGACGTACAGGGGCTTGAAGCCGGCCTCCACGTCGACACCGAGGCGGGCCCAGGACTCGCCCTTGTAGGCGGGGGGGACGTCGGCCGCCGTGCGGGGGAGGTCGCGGACGTGGCCGACGGACGACTCCACGAGGAAGTCGCTGCCGAGGAACCGGGCGATGGTCCGGGCCTTGGCGGGCGACTCCACGATCACGAGGGGCTTGGCCACGGCCCGAGAGACTGGGCGGTCAGCCGGCCCCTGTCAAACGGGTCTGCTCGCGGCGGCCCCGCCGCGGGCTACTAGCCTGCCGCCCGGTGGGGCCCCACGACCTGATCGAGACGTTCGGCACGATCGGCATCTTCGCCATCGTGTTCGCCGAGTCGGGCGTGCTGGCGGGCTTCTTCCTGCCCGGGGACTCCCTGCTCTTCACCGCCGGGCTGCTGGCCTCCCAGGGCGACCTCAACATCGCCCTCCTGCTCGTGGGCTGCCCGGTGGCTGCCATCGTCGGCGACCAGGTCGGGTACCTGTTCGGGCGGCGGGTGGGCCCCGCCCTCTTCCGCCGGCCCGACTCCCGCATCTTCCGGCAGCGCCACGTCGAGGTGGCGCGTGAGTACTTCGCCGAGCACGGGTCGAAGACGATCGTGCTGGCCCGCTTCGTGCCCATCGTCCGCACGTTCGCCCCGGTGATCGCCGGCGTGGCCCAGATGCCCTACCGCACGTTCGTCACCTTCAACGTGGTCGGGGGCGTGCTCTGGGGCTTCGGGGTGACGCTGGCCGGCTACCTCCTCGGCCAGGTGATCCCCCACGGCGACCGCTACCTCTACCCCATCATCGCGGTGATCGTGCTCGTGTCGTTCCTCCCCGTGCTCCGGGAGGCCCTGCGCCACCGCCGCGAGCGGCGGGTCGAGCGGGTGGCGGCCGAGTCCCCCAGCGAACCGGCGGT
>DATAAF010000018.1:0-21514 GCA_036260255.1 Acidimicrobiales bacterium
GTCGCCCTCGACGTCGGCCACGAGCCCGGCCGCCTCTCTGCGGTTCGGGGTGGCCAGGCGGGCACCGGGCACGGGCTCGGGCCCCCGCGGATGGGGATCCCACACCACCGGGACGCGAGGGGAGAGGTTGGCCAGGGCACCACGGACCGCGGGGGCGGCGGCCATGCCCCTGCCGTAGTCGGCGACCAGGACGGCAGCGGCGGCGGCCAGGGCGTCGCCCGCCGCGGCGGTCCACCGTCCCGGCGGGGCGGCGTCGTCCCCGCGGTCGAGGCGGACGACCAGGCGGCCGTCGGCCAGGACGCGCGTCTTCTCGGGCGTCGGCCCGGCCAGCCCGAGGTCGACGACCTCCACCCCCGCATCTTGCAGCAGGCGCCCGACCCGGGCTCCGGCGTCGTCGTCGCCCAGGGCGGTCACCAGCACCACGGCCCGCCCGTCGCCGGCGGCCAGCAGGGCGGCGAGCCCGGCGCCGCCGGGGCGGGTGCGGGGCGAGCCGTCGTCGAGGTCGACCACGGGGACGGGCGCCTCGGGGGAGAGGCGCTCGGCCCGACCGGACAGGTCGCAGTCGAGGAAGGCGTCGCCGACCACGACGAGGGGCCGGGCCGTCATGACGTGCGTCGTCCTCCGTTGCCGGCCCGTTCGAGGTGGCGGGCGGGCGTGGAAGCGCCGACGGCGACGTCGACGGAGGCGCACAAAAGGTGGATGACCACCTGGTGCACCTCCTGCACGGTGGCGGTGTCGCCGGCGGGCACCGCCACGTGGTCGTGGCACCGCTGGGTGAGCGGGTTGGGGGCGGGGCCGGTCAGACCCCACGTGGTCATGCCCACGTCGGCGGCGGCGGTGGCGGCGGCCAGCACGTTGGGGCTGCGCCCGGAGGTGCTGAGGGCGACGAGCACGTCGCCCCGCCGCCCGTGGCCCCGCACCTGGCGGGCGAAGGCCTCGGCGAACCCGTAGTCGTTGGCCAGGGCGGTGACGCTCGACGTCTCGGCGTGGAGGGCGATGGCGCTGAACGGCGCCCGCTCGTCGCGGTAGCGACCGACCAGCTCGCTGGTGAGGTGCTGGGCCTGGGCGGCGCTGCCGCCGTTGCCCACGGCGATGAGCCGTGCCCCCGTCGAGAGCACGTCGGCCAGGTGACGGCCCCAGGCGTCCACCTTGTCGACGTCGCCGTCGAGGGCGTCGAGGGCCTGTCGGAGCGCGGCGAGGTGGCTCCGCCCGGTGAGCAGGGCGCCCTTCGGGTGCCCGCCCTTCATCGCCGTCCTCGCATCGACGCCGCGAGGGCGGGCGACGTGACCTCCCGGTAGACGGCCATCGTCGCCCGGGCCACGTGGTCCCAGCCGTAGCGGGCCCGGGCCCGCTGCGCCCCGGCCTGCCCGAGACGGCGGCGGAGGCCGTCGTCGTCGAAGAGCCGGTTCAGGGCGGCGGCAAGGGCGTCGGGGCGACGAGGCGGCACGTGCACCCCCGTGGCCCCGTCCACGACGGTGTCGCACAGCCCGCCCACGGCCGACGCCACGACCGGAACCCCGCAGGCCATGGCCTCCACCGCGACCAGGCCGAACGGCTCGTACCAGGGGACGCAGGCCACGGCGTCGGCCGAGCGCAGCAGGGCGGGGAGCTCGTCGCGGCCGACCCGCCCCCGCAGCGACACCCGCTCGGCCACCCCCGCCCGGCGGGCGAGCGACAGCAGCCGGCGGGCCTCGGGGTCGGCGCCGAGCTCGGCCGCCGGCGGCCCGCCCGCCACGACCAGCTCGGCGTCGGGGACGCGGACCAGGGCCTCGACGACGTCCGCCGTCCCCTTGCGCTCGACCAGCCGCCCGACCACGACGACGCGCCGGGTGCCGGGGACGCGGGGCTCGCGCCGGCCGTCGGGGCGGAAGCGGTCGAGGTCGACGCCGCACGGCACGACCGACACCCGGTGGGGGTCGGCGCCCATGCGGGCCAGCTCGAACACCTCCTCGGACGAGGTGGCGATCACCCGCTGGACCTGGTGCACGAGGTCGGCCTCCACCGAGACGCGCTCGGGCGGGCTGGTGTCGGCCTCCCCCTGGTGGCGGCGCTTGACCACGCCCAGGGCGTGGAACGTCTGCACGACCGGCACGGCCGGGAGCAGGCCGGCGGCGACGGCCGCCTTGCCCGACATCCAGAAGTGGGCGTGGGCCACGTGGGGCCGCTGCGCCGTCCAGCGGCGGACGAGCTCGCGGGCGAACTCGTCCATGTAGGGGAGGAGCTCGTCCTTGGGCACCGGGTGGGGCGGCCCGGCCGAGACGTGCTCGACGGCGACGCCCGGGCTGACCGCGACGCGCGCCGGGGCGCCGGGGTCGTCGCGGCGGGTGTAGACGACGACGTCGGCGCCCTGGCGGGCCAGGGCCTCGGCGAGGGCGGCCACGTGCACGTTCTGGCCGCCGGCGTCGACGCCGCCCAGGGTGGCGAGCGGGCTGGCGTGCTCGGAGACGAGGGCGATCCTCACCGGCGTGCCTCCGCCACCTCGGCGAGCAGCGTGTCCCAGTCGGCGAGGAAGCGGGCCAGGCCGTAGCGGGCCAGGGCGGCCTCTCGTGCTGCCTTGCCCATGACGCGCGCCTCCTCGGGATCGGCGACCAGCCGGCGCAGGGCGGCGTCGGCCACGTCGAGGCGGTTGGTGACCACTCCGGCCTCGGGGGGGACGGCCTCGGGGACCTCGGTGGTGGCCAGGGCGACGACCGGCATGCCCACGTGCATGGCCTCGAGGAGCGAGAGGCCGAGCGACGTCCAGCGGACGGGATGGAGGTACACCCGGCGGCGGGCCATCTCCTCGTGCAACCGGCGCTGGGGCAGGTCCTCGGTGCCGCCGACGGCCCCGGCTCCCATCCCGAAGATGTCGAGGGGCACGGCTGCCCAGAAGCGGGGGAGGAGGTCGGTCCCGGTGACCCTTCCCCGGCGGACCGGCTCGTTGACCACGACCGCGGCCCTTGGCAGCTCCCCCGTGTAGCGGTGCCCGGGGTCCACGACGCCGTGCTCGATCACGCGGGTGGCCGTGCTCCCGGTGTCCCAGAAGAGGGCGTTGAAGTGGGTGACGTGGACGACGGTGAGGTCGGGCCGGTCGGCGGCCGGGTGGCGCATGTCGTTGATCGGGCCCTCGGGCGAGCTGTGCTCGAGGTACACGGCAGGGACGTCCCGCCCGGGCTGCCGCCCGCCCAGCCACTCCTCGGCCAGCCCGGCCAGCTCGTGGGGGCGCTGGAGGACGACGACGTCGACCTCCGCCTCGGCCGCCTCCGCGGGGGTCACCTCGACCACCGACACCGGCCAGTCCCAGGTCCGGGCCCGGCCCAGCCCGTCGGGCCCCCGGTCGGGCGTGACGGGGACGAGGTAGCGGTGCGGCCCCTGGACGAACGCCGTCGTCCACGACCCGTGCACGTGCCAGAGCAGGACGTTCACGACGCCCTCCGGCCGACCGGCCGGCGGAGCGGGGCCAGCTCGTCGACCGCGGCGACGACGTCGGCCACGGTGACGGCGCCGAGGCACGGATGGCCGGGGATCGGGCAGGCGCGGGCCCGGCAGCCGGCGCAGCCGATGTCCTGGTGACCGAGCAGGCGGCAGGGGACGGACCAGGGCCGCCAGCGGGCGGCGGGCACGGTCGGCGCGAACAGAGAGACGACGGGCGTGCCCACGGCGGCGGCCAGGTGGGCGGGCCCGGTGTTGGCGACGACCACCGCGTCGGCCCCGGCGAGGACCACGGCCAGGGTGGCCAGGTCGGTGGCGCCTCCGAGGTCGGCGACCTCGCCGGGGCCGGCGGGGGCTCGGCGCCCGGCTCCGGCGCCGGCTCGGGCGCCGGCCACCAGAGCGGTCAGCGACTCCTCGCCGGGGCCGCCGGTGACGACCACCTTGCGGCCCTGCTCGGCGAGGGCCCGCACGAGGGCGGCGTGGCTTTCGGGGGCCCAGGCGCGGGCCGGCACCGACGCTCCGGGGTGGACGGTCACATAGGGGCCGTCGCCGGCCGGGTTGGGGCGGCGCAGGACGTCGTCCCGCACGGCGAGGGTTCCGTCGTCGTCGGGCGGAAGGCGGTAGCCGAGGGCGCCGACGAGCGACAGCGACCGCTGCACCTCGTGGGGGTCGCCCTCGAGCCGGTGGCGGACGTCGAGCAGCGAGCCGGGATAGTCCTCGCAGGTCGCCGCCACCTGGGGCACGCCGGCCATGCGCAAGAGCAGCGCCAGGGGCAGTGGGCTCTGGTGGAAGGACGTGAGGATCACGGCCTGGTCGATGCCCCTGCCGGCCAGGTCGGCGACGAGGGCGAGGGTCGCGTCGGCGTCGAGAGGGTCGGGTTCGGGGTCGATCCAGGCGGCGGTGTGCTCGACGATGTCGTCGACGCCCGGCAGGAGCTCGGCCGCCGCCCGCCCGCGCCGCCCGCAGAGGAACGTCACCCGGTCGGCCTGGTGGGCGACGGCGCGGACCGCCGGGCCGGCCAGCAGCACGTCGCCCGCGCTGTCGAGGCGGGCGATGAGGACGCGGCGCCTCATCGACGCCCCAACAAGAGGTCGACGGCGGAGGGCAGGTCCGGGGCCACCTCGGGGGCGGCGGCCACCTCCTCGGGGCGGGTCGCCGGGGTGGGGACCAGCACCCCCCGGGCGCCGGCCGCCCGCGCCGCCTCGATGTCGGCGCCGATGTCGCCGATCACCGCGCAGCGCTGCGGGGGAACGCCGAGGGCCGACGCCGCCGCCTCGACCAGCCCGGCGGCGGGCTTGCGGCAGGCGCAGCCGTCGTCGGGCCCGTGGGGGCACACCAGCCACGGGCCTAGGGGGCCGAGCAGCTCCTCCACCCGCCGGTTGACGGCGTCGACCTGCTCGGGCGTCAGCAGCCCGCGGGCGATGCCGCTCTGGTTCGAGACGACGGCGACCGGCACGCCCGCGTCGCGGAGCCGGTCGAGGGCCAGGCGGGCCCCCGGCGTGGGCACCACCCGCTCGGGGTCCCCGTTGTAGGGCACGTCGACCACGAGCGTCCCGTCCCGGTCGAGCAGGACGGCGGCCGGCGGGCGCGGCTTGTTAATCAGCTGCCGGGCTCGGACCTCGCCGGCGAGGCGGTGCCACGTGGCGACCGCGGGCAGCACGGCGCTGGTGGCGGCCATGGTGGCGATCTCGCCGGCGCTGCGGGGCCCGGGCGCGATGCGGGCCCAGGCCAGCTCGGCCGTGCCGGCCGCCCAGGCGGCCAGCGCGGCGGCGCTCAGACGGGGCCGGCGGGGGGCGGCGGCCAGCCCGACGAGGCCGGCGGCGGTGACGGCGAGGTGGCGGGCGATGCGGCCGCGCGGGGTGCCGGCCGCCTCGTGCCACCGGCGGCCGTGCAGCCGGCGCATCAGGGCGTCGTCGGCGTTCCCCGCCTGGAGGCGGACGCTCACCCACGGCGACGCCGGGCGTACGGGGTGGCTCGTCGTGCGGGCGCCCACCGCCAGGCGCCACCCGGCGGCGGTGACCCGGAGGGCCAGATCGGCGTCCTCCCGGAAGGCGCGGGGGAAGCGCTCGTCGAACCCGCCGAGGGCGGCGAGGACCGCACGCCGGTAGGCCATGTCGGCGGTGGCCCAGCGGGCCGTCCCCAGCCCGGCCACGTTGCGCTCCCAGTCGGTGGGGCGCCGGTCGGGGGGAAGGGGCACCCGCAGCCGGCCCTGGACGCCGGCCGCCCCGGGCTCGGCGACGGCCAGGTCGGCGACCAGGCGCTCCGGCCAGTCGGGGTCGGGGACGACATCGTCGTCGAGAAAGGCGACCCACGTGGCCCGGGCCGCCTGCCAGCCGGCGTTGCGGGCGGCCGCCGGCCCCGCGCCCGGGCCCGCCACCACGTGGACGGGCGCGCCCATCCCCGCCGGCGGGCCCTGGGGGAGGAGGGGCCCGTCGGGCCGCCGTCGGTCGTCCACCAACAGGATGCGATCGGGCGCAGGTCCTCTGCCGCGCGCCAGCGCGACGAGCAGGTCCCCGAGCGACGGGCGCCCCACGGTGGGCACCACGACGTCGTACGGCACCCCCGTCACCGGTTCCTCCGCACGAGGAACGGCCCCATGGCCAGCACGTCGACGGGGGCAGAGCCGAAGCACTCGAGGGCGTCGCCGGGGTCGTCGACCATGGGGCGGCCGGCGGTGTTGAGGCTGGTGTTGACGAGGACGGGGACACCGGTGCGCCGGGCGAAGGCGTCGAGCAGGGCGGCCACGAGCGGCTCCTGGCGGCGGTCGACGGTCTGGGCCCGGGCGGTGCCGTCCACGTGGGTGACGGACGGCAGCTGGTCGCGCCACTCCGGCCGTACCCGGTGGACGAACAGCATGTACGGGCTGGGGACCACGCCCTCGAAGATCTCGGAGGCCCGCTCGAGCGACACCATCGGCGCCACCGGCCGGAACTGCTCGCGGCCCTTGACGTCGTTCAGGCGGGAGAGGTTCTCCACCCGCCGGGGGTCGGCGAGCAGGCTGCGGTGGCCGAGGGCCCGGGGCCCGTACTCGCTGCGGCCCTGGAACCAGGCGACGATGCCGTTCGACGCGAGGACCTCGGCCACCGCCTCGGCCAGGTCGGGGGGCCGCTCGTAGCGAAGGTCGGCGGTGGTGAGCCACGCCTCGAGCTCGTCGTCGGTCCACGAGCGCCCCAGGTCGGCACCGGCCATGGGCCGGGGGTCGTCGCCCAGGACGTGGGCGACGTGCAGCGCCGCGCCCAGGGCGGTGCCGGCGTCGCCCGCGGCGGGCTGCGCCCACAGGTGCTCGAACGGGCCCTCGGCGGCGAGGCGGGCGTTGGCGACGCAGTTCAGGGCCACCCCCCCGGCCAGGGTGAGGTGGCGTTCACCGGTGCGGGCGTGCAGCCACCCGGCCAGGTCGAGCAGCACCTCCTCCAGGCGGACCTGGACGCTCGACGCCAGGTCGGCGTGGTCCTCGTCGACCTGCTCCCCCTTGCCGCGGCGCTTCACGAACGCGCTGAGGTCGAGGGGCTCGATCTCGAACCCGCCGGTGCCGGTGGGCCGGACGGCCCGCCGCAGCTCCTCGAGGAACCGGGGGCGGCCGTAGGCCGCCAGCGCCATGACCTTGTACTCGTCGGACGACCGCCGGAAGCCCAGGTGCTCGGTGACCTCCTCGTACAGCAGGCCGAGGGAGTGGGGGAGGCGCTGGGCGTGCAGCACCTCGAGCTCGCCACCGTCCGAGCGCCCGGCCAGGTGCGACGCCACCTCGCCCCGCCCGTCGAGGACCAGCACCGCCGACGACGGGAACGGCGCGGCCAGGTGGGCGGAGGCGGCGTGGGCGACGTGGTGGGGGACGAAGCGCACGCAGCCGGGGTCGAGCCCGGGCAGGGCCGACTGGAGGAATCCGGGCGCCTCCCGGGCGTAGAGGGTCCGCAGGCCCTCCCAGCCGTCGACGGTGATGTCGTCGGGATCGGGCAGGAGCCGGGGGTCGTAGGAGTAGGCGACGGCGTCGACGTCCTCGGGCCTGAGCCCCGCCTCGGCCAGGCACCACGCCGCCGACTGCTGCGGCACCTCCCACGCCGAGAACGGCACCGCCTCCTTGCCGTGCTTCCGCCGGCTGAAGCGCTCCTCCTCGGCCGCCGCGACGGTCTCGCCGTCGAGGACGACGGCGGCCGCCGGGTCGTGGAATATGGCGTTGACGCCGAGGACGCGCACGTCCGCTCCTCACCTTGGCTAAGCCGCCTCGCCGGCTGCTCGACGAGGGCCCCCGTGCCGCCCGCCGCTGACACGCGAACCGTTTGCCGACTACCCGTTTCGGGGAGAAGTTAACAACCTACAGAGAATTCTCTGCATGCTATTCGCGGCCCGGCGGGACGGGAACGACATGAGCGACTGGCTGGTCGACGCCGAAAATCCTCTCCTCACCGCGGTCGCGCTGGCGCGCGTCGACGACCCGAGCCGCCCCGACCGCCTGGCGTGGAACGCGTTCCGCACCCTGGCGCTGTGGGAGACCGACGTCTGGGTCCCCCGTCTGCTCGACGTCGCCTGCGGGCCGGACAACCCCCTCACCGGGCTCGAGTGGTCGGGCACGTCGGTCGTCCCGTGGGCGACGGGCGCGGCGTTCGACGACGCCGTCGACGTCGTCCTCGACGGCCCCGAGGCCCTGGTCGTCGTCCTGGCCAGCCTCGTTCGAGAGCTGGGGCCCGACCAGGTGCGAGCCGGGGTGCGGGAGGTGCTGACCGCCACCTCGCCGAGCGCCAAAGCGGGAGGGGTGGTCCTGGTCCTCCCCCCTGACAGCCCCGGCCCGCCCCCGGAGGACGCGGCGGCGGAGCTGCCCGCCGGGACGGTCGGCTGGTTGACGTGGCGAGACGTCGGCGCGCTGGCGGTCGACTTGGCCGAGGAGGCCGACGAGCTGCGCGCCGGACAGGTCCATCGGTTGGTGACCGACCTGCAGGAGCAGTTCCCCTCCCTCGACCTCTGACGGGTGCTGGTTGTAGCGTTCGTCGGAAATTTCACCCGCACTTGAAGACACAGGGACGGGCGCCGGCGGAGCACCGACAGTCGGTGGAAGGGCCACCGCGGCGCCGAGGGGGAAGCCGACGCTGCGGCGTCGGCCCGCCTGAGAGGGATCGTGGGCACGAGGGAGGACATCTGGACCGGCGTCGCCGGCGGGCTGGTGGTGATCATCGCCGCTCTCGACGCCGCCACCGGCGGGGAGGGGTTCCAAGGGGTGCTTCTTGCCGGGCCGGTGGTCGCCTCGGCCACGATCAGCGCACGGCGGACTGCGGTGGTGGCGGCCATGACCGTCGCCGCCGGGCTCCTCGTGGGCGCCGTCCACGGTCGCCTCGACGACTTCGACCACATCGTGCGCGTTGCCGGGTTGGTCCTCACCGGAGGGTTCTGTGTGGTCGGCGCCCGCTGGCGCGAGCGCCGTGAGCGCGACCTGGCGCGGGTGACCAAGGTCGCCGAGGTGGCGCAGCTGGCGATCCTGCGCCCGATCCCGAACCGGGTCGGACCGGTCGCCTTCGCCAGCCGCTACGTCTCGGCGGCCGAGCAGGCCTTCATCGGAGGGGACCTCTACGAGGTCGTGCCGGGGGGCGAGGGCGTGCGGGTCGTGGTCGGAGACGTCCGGGGCAAGGGGCTGGAGGCCGTGCACCTGGCGGCGCTGGTCCTCGGCGCGTTCCGGGAGGCGGCCGGCGTCGAGCAGGCCCTCGAGCAGGTGGCCGCCGCGGTCGACCGGGCGGTGGCCGGGGAGATCACCCTCGAGGACTTCGTGACCGCCCTGTTCGTCGAGTTCCTCCCGGGCGGCGAGGTCCGGGTCGTGAACTGTGGCCACCACCCTCCTTTGCGCCTCACCGACAGGACGGCGGAGTACCTGACGCCCACCGAGGTCAACCCGCCGCTGGGGCTCGCCCCAGACTTCGTCGTCGAGGTCCACCACCTCGACCGGGGCGACCGTCTGCTCCTCTACACCGACGGCCTGGTCGAGGCGCGCAGCCGGGACCGGAGGTTCTTCGAGCTCGCCCCCGAGGTGCTCGCCTCCCTCGGGCGCCGCGGCCTCGACACCGCGCTGGAGAACCTCGTCGCCCAGGTCCTCCGCCACTCCGGAGGCCGCCTCGACGACGACCTGGCCCTCCTCCTGGCCGAGCTCCGGTCCTAGGACCGGAGCTCCGGTGACACTTCGCAGAGCCGAAGGCCAGGGACCCTGCGAAGTGTCACCGCAGCCGGACGACGCGGAGCACCAGCGGTGCGTGCCGGGGCGGGGCCGGCGTGGTCGAGGTGTACCAGCCCCCCGCGGCCTGTCCTCGCTGCGCCTCCCGCAGGGCGGCGGCCACCCAGACCTCGTCGGGCGGCCGGCCCTCAGCGATGCGGGCGGCGAGGACCTGGGCCGCCTCGCGCTCGCGCTGTGCTCGTGCCTCTCTCACCGGCCTCGCTCTCCGAGCCCCGCGCGTCACCATCAGTGCTGCCTCTCGAGTGTGAAACGTGCCCGCGCCTCGGGTGCTCACTGGAATACCGCCTCCAGCTGCACCGCTTTTTTGGAGTATCGCACCGGGCGCCAAGCCCCGCAATGAGTGCGCCGGACCTGTAGTGGCTAGGGCAGTGGCGTGACGTCGGCCCGGTACTCGGGCCAGGGGGTCGGAGGGGCGCCGTCGATCTGCACGGCGAACTCCCGGAGGAACCAGTTGCGGAATGCCACGGCGGTGGGCGGCGGCGCCACCGTGAGGAGCTCGCCCTGGCGGCAGTACTCGTCGGCTCGGGTCAGGAGCTCGGCCAGGCGGATGACGGCGTCCCGGGTCTCTCGGGGCACCCGGTAGGTGACGTCCACCGACTCCTCGCCCCGCTCGGCCGCCGCTTCGATCTCCGCCTGGGGACCGGCCGAGAAGCCGCCGAAGCGCCGCTGGAGCTCCTCCACCAGAGCGAGCAGGCGGACGGGGACCTCGTGCTCCCCCGAAGGATCGCGGCCCTGGATGAGGGCGAACTCGCGGAACAGCTCGTCGTGATGGGCAGAGGTGTGCCGGAAGGCATTGATCGAGATGCCGAGGAGGTGGACGTCGACCAGGTCGGCCGAGTCGCTCGCCGGCTCGGCGGTCACCCGAACACGGCCTCCTGGTGGCGGATCGGGTGGCGGCGGCGGACGCCGGCGCGAGGACCGTGCCGGCCCAGGCGAAGACGCCCGTCGGGATCAGCCGCCGACGGGCCGCCGGCGAGATCCGCCACGTCCTGGTCGAAGTCGGCGACCAGCGCCGCCAGCGCCTTCTCCTCGGACCCCGGCTCCAGGCAGAACCAGACGACCTTGCCCGTCGCCGACATCTCCGTTCCCCACGCACTGGCGATGCGCTCGACCAGCATCAGGCCGCGGCCCGTGGCCGCATCGGGCCCATAGCGCTTGCGCACGGGAGGGCCGGGGTGGCCGTCGGAGACTCCCACCCACAGCTGCCCGTCGGTGAACCGGACGGTCACCTCCAGGGCGGAGCGGGCGTGCAGGACGGCGTTGGTGACGAGCTCGCTGGTGAGGAGCGTGGCCGCTTCCTCGAAGCCCTCCGCCCCCCAGGTGGCCAGCACGCCGCGCACGAAGGATCGCGCTCGTGACGCGCTGGCGGGCTCGGCCGGAAGCCAAAGATGCGATTCGATGCCCGAGAAGATACCGGCCGTGCCAAGCCACCCGTGAACCCTTGCCACGCGGGGTGAGGACTCGCCGTGGGGGGTAGGAGGCGCGACAACCCGACCGATCGAGGAGTCATCATGGCGAGCGAGCACACCCCGGCCGACGACATCGTGTACGACCTCGTGAGCATCCAGTATCACGCCCTGAAGGGCGCCGAGGTCTACGACAAGTACATCGAGGACGCCCGCGAGCACGACGACGTCGTCGAGTTCGTCAAGCAGGTGAAGGAAGAGGACGCCAACCGGGCGGTGCGCTGCCACGAGCTGCTGGCCGGCATCACCAAGTCCAAGGGGGGCATCGGCTAGCGGTCAGCGGCCCGCCGCCATCCGCCGCTCGCTTCAGACCAGACCGCAGGACGGGGCGACCGCCCAGGGGCCCCAGCCGTCGCGTGCCTGAAGCTTGCGCGCCGCCTCGTCCTGGACCGCGGGGGTTGCGTCCTCGGCCGACCCGCTGTAGCCCAACGACTGCCAGGTGGCGTCCTCGAACTGGTAGGCACCCCCGTTGGGATGGCTGTAGTTGCCTCCCGACTCGAGCTGGCGGACGCACGCGAACGGATCGCTCCCCGTGGCGGGTGGTGCCTTGACCAGTGGGGCGGCCGTCGGCGCCGGACGAGGTGAGGGCGACACGGTCTGCGCCTGGACTGGAGCGGGAACGGCGACGAGAGCGGCGCGGCGGCGCTGCTCGGCGGCGACGAGAGCGGCAACTTCGCCGTTCAGCTGGGCCACCCGGCTCCGCTGGGCCGCCGTAGCGGTGTCGAGCGCGGCCCGGTCGGAACGAAGGCGGTTCGCCTCGGAGCGGGTGCGGGTGAGGACCAGCTCCAGAGCGTGGCGGCGCGCCTCGAGGTCCTGGCGGGCTCCCCGGAAGCGCTCGATGGCGTTGCGGTCGTACCCCGCCGCCACGGTGAGGTACGTGTCGTACAGCGGCAGGTCGGCACCCGCCTTGAGCTTGCCGATGACGGTGAACGAACCGCCCCGCATGTAGGCGTCGATGGCCTGGGCCTGGAGCCGGCGGCGGGCCTCGTCCTGCTGGGCCATGGCGGACCGCACGCCGCCCTCGGCCTGGCGGACCCTCCCTTCGAGCTCCGCCACCCGCGCCATGGCCTGGCGGTGACGGCGGTCGAGCTCGACGACGCGCCGCGCCTGGCTCTCGAGCTCGTTCGTGAGACGCGACGCCTCCGCCCGCTTGTCCTCCAGGGTGTCTCCGCCGGCGACCGCCTGCTGGGTCACGAGCGCGACCAACGTCGCCCCAACGAACACGATGCTCGCACGGGCGCGCCACGCACGGCTTGCAAGGTGAGCGATCCCCCGACGCTAGTCAGTCGGGGCCCGCCGACGCCAGAAACTCAGCTCACAGGCGCTTGAGGATGGCGTCGCAGAACGCGTCGAGGTCGCCGGGATTGCGCGACGTGATGAGGTTGCCGTCCTCTACCACCTCGCGGTCCACCCACTCGGCGCCGGCGTTGATGAGGTCGGTGCGGATCGACGGATACGACGTCACCGTGCGCCCGCGAACGGCGTCGGCCTCGATCAGCACGCTCCCGGCATGGCAGATGGCGGCCACCGGCTTGTCGGCCCCGAAGACCCCCTGGACAAACTTGACCGTGCCCTCGTGCATGCGGAGCTTGTCGGGCGCGTAGCCACCGGGCACGACCAGGGCGTCGAAGTCCTCGGGGCTCACCCGGTCAGGGGTGGTCTCCACGGTGAACGTCTCCTCGCCCTGCTTGCCCTTGACCTCCTTGCCCGCCTCGGTACCGATCACCGTCACCTCGTGGCCGGCGTCGGTGATGCGGTCGTAGGGGACGCGGAACTCCGAGTCCTCGAAGAGGTCGTCGAGCACGAACGCGACCTTGGCCATCGGTTCCTCCTTCTCGGCGAACGGACAAGTTCGGGACTCGTACCTACCCGATTCGCCCGGGGACAATTGCCCGGTGGACCGACCCCTCGCCCTGAGCGTGCTCGACCAGGCGCCGGCGCCGGCGGGAACGACGCCGGACGCCGCCTTGCGCGAGGTCGTCGAGCTGGCCCGTGCGGCCGAGGCATGGAGGTACCGGCGCTACTGGATCGCCGAGCACCACAACACCCCGTCTCTGGCGGCGACCGCTCCCGAGGTGGCGGTGGCCGCCGTCGCCGCCGCCACCTCGTCGATCCGGGTCGGATCGGGCGGCGTCCTCCTCCCGTACTACAGCCCCCTCAAGGTGGCCGAGGTCTTCCGGTCGCTCGACGCCTTGTTCCCGGGCCGGATCGACCTGGGCATCGGCCGGGCGGCGGGCACCGACCCGGCGGCCGAGGCCGCCCTGCTGGCCAGCGGCGGGGCGTCCGGCGAAGAGCGCTTCGCCGAGAACCTGGTCGAGCTGCTCTCGTTCCTCGAGGAGGACGCGGTGGCCGCGGCCGCCGCCGACGAGGTGCGGGCGATGCCGTCGGGAGGCGGTGGCCCCGAGGTGTGGCTGCTCGGGTCGAGCAGCTACAGCAGCGCCTGCGCCGCCTACCTCGGGCTTCCCCTCGCCTTCGCCCACTTCATAACGCCCGCCCATGGTCCCCAGATCGTCGAGTCGTACCGGCGGGGGTTCCGGGGCGGCGCCGGGGCGGCCCCTCGTGCCCTGATTGCGGTGGGGGCGCTGTGCGCGGAGAGCGACGAGGAAGCCGAGCGCCAGGCAGGTACGGCCGACCTCTGGAGGCTCGGGCCGGAGGGCGCCCCGCGACGACCCATCCTGCCGCCGGAGGAGGTCGCCGCCCACCAGTGGACCGACCTTCAGCGGGAGCGGGCCAGCCAGGCCCGGGCAGGGGTGATCGCGGGCTCACCCGAGCGGGTGCGGGCGCGGCTTGTCTCGCTGGCCGAGGAGTTCGCGGTCGACGAGGTGATGGTCGTGACCGTCTGTCACGACCTCGCCGCCCGCCGCCGTTCCTACGAGCTGTTGGCCGAGGCCTTCGGCTTGCGACCCCCGCAGCCAATTGGGTGACGAAAGTGGTTGGAAATCAACCATCGGGCGCGCCATTTCACCCAGGCCCCCCGTTCTGGCGCGCCCAGCGGCTGGATTTCAACCACTTTCGTCACCCAATTCCGGAGAGGGGTGGGCCTGAGCGTCACCGTGCCTCGATCGCCGCGGTCCGGCACTACGGTCGACGCCGTGGCCGACGAAGGCGTCGCCGTCGAGGCAGCCGGTCGGGAGGTGGTGATCACCCATCCCGACAAGGTCTTCTTCTCGGAAAGGGGCGACACCAAGCTCGACCTCGTGCGCTTCTACCAGGCTGTGGCCGATCCTCTCCTGGCGGCGATGGGTGGTCGGCCGGTGCTCCTCCAGCGGTTCCCCAACGGCGCCGGCGGCTCGTCGTTCTTCCAGAAGCGGGTGCCCGACAGCCGTCCCGACTGGCTGCAGACGACGATCGTGAGCACGCCCAACGGCACCACGTCGCGTGCGCTGGTCGTCGCCGACCTGGCCCACGTGCTGTGGGCCGTGAACCTCGCCTGCCTCGGCTTCCACGTGTGGCCGATCCGAGCCGCCGACCCCGAGCACGCCGACGAGCTGCGGATCGACCTCGACCCCACGCCGGGCGTCACCTTCCCCGAGGTGCGGGAGGCGGCCCGGGAGGTGCGGGCGTTGCTCGACGAGGTCGGGGTCATGGGGCAACCGAAGACCACCGGCAACCGGGGCATCCACGTGTATGTGCGGCTGCTGCCCCGGTGGACGTCCTACGACGTGCGGGCGGCGGCGGTGGCGGTCGCCCGCGAGCTCGAACGCCGGCGACCCGAGCTCATCACCGCCGCCTGGTGGAAGGAGGAGCGGGGCCGGCGCGTCTTCGTCGACTTCAACCAGAACGCGCCCCACAAGACGGTGTTCGGCGCCTGGTCCGTGCGGGCCCGGCCCGGCGCCCAGGTGTCCACGCCCTTCGCATGGGACGAGCTCGACGCCATCGAGCCCGATCAGCTCACCATCGCCACCGTGCCCGCTCGCGTCCGCGAGCAGGGCGACCCCTGGGCGCCCATGGTGGCGGCGCCGCAGTCGCTCGAGCCGCTGCTCGCCCTCCACGAGCGCGACCGGGCCGCCGGCCTGGAGGACGCGCCGTGGCCGCCCGTATACCCGAAGATGCCGGGCGAGCCGCCCCGCGTGGCGCCGAGCCGAGCCCGGCGGGCCGCCGACCCCTGAGCCGGCAGTGGCTGCACTCGCCATAGCCGGTACAACCACCGCCGGTTCGTGTCGCCTCGGCCACGACTACCCTCGCGCCATGCGGCGAACGAGTGCGCACCGCCTCGCGCCGATCCTTCTCGTCCTGGTTGCCGTCGCCGGCGTCCTCGGCACCGGGCACGGTGGTGAGGGCGCGGCAGCCGCAGCTCGGAACGACACGACCGCGGGGTGGGCGACGACCCCCGGCATCGAGGCGGTCCTTCCGGCCAAGCTGGAGACCGGGTTCGAGCGCTCGGGCCTGGCCGGCTCCTCGAAGCAGCGCCCGCCGCTGGCCGTCCTCGTCCTGCCCCTGGTGCTGGCGTGTGTGGTCGCCGCCCGGTCGATGACGGCGACCGACGTTGCAAGACCGGCACTGCTCCGGTCCCCGACGCTCCCGCAGCGAGGTCCACCTCTCCGTCGGTTCGCCCCCACCTAGGCGATACCCGTCCCGCGGACGCGCCCCGCGGGCTCCTCCCCCACGACCCGACGGAGGTCTCCACTTGAGCCCGGTCCTCACCCGGCCGCGGTCGTCCCAGGCGCTGCCCGCCCTCACCGGTGTGGTGGCGTGGACGATCCTCGCCCTCAGCCCCCTGCTCCTCGCCGCTCGCCTGACCGCGGGCGATCCGTCGTTCGTCCCCGCGGTGACGATCGAGAACCCACTCGTCTACAAGGTGAACGTCGACGTCAAGGCTCCCGGCGACGACGGATGGAGCGACCTCGGGACGGTCCGGCGGCAGACGACCAAGACGGTCGAGGAGGTCGTCGACCACGGCCGGACCTGGACCTTCCGGTTCACCTACGGGGGCGAGCTCGGCGGCGAGGTCACCGTCGACCGCTCGCAGCTCCGCGCCGGCGGCTGGCGCGTCACCGTTCCTTCCGACGTGGGCGACCGCTTGGGCCACGCTGGAATGACGCCGTCCGCCCCCTGACGAGGGCGATGGCGGATGACGCATCGGAGGTGCACATGCCCGAAGTGACCGAGATCCGGCTGCCCGGTGTCGGGGTCCGCCACGAGTACACGACCTCGGAAGGCGAGCGGGTGGGCGTGGTGTCGCACCGCAGCGGGCGGCGCGACATCGTCGTCTACGACCGCGACGACCCCGACAAGTGCAGGTCGGTCCTGCACTTGAGCCCGGACGACACGCACACGCTGGCCGAGCTGCTCGGCGCGCCTCACCTGAGCGAGGCGCTGGCCTCGGTCCAGCGCCTCGAGGGCCTGGCGATCGACTGGATCACCGTGCCCCAGGGCTCACGCTTCGTCGGCGCCACGATCGGCGACGGGCAGTTCCGGTCTCGGACCGGAGCATCGATCGTCGCGGTCGTGCGGGGGAACACCCCGCTCCCGAGTCCCGGGCCCGACCACCGCTTCGAGGGCGGTGACGTCGCGGTGGCGGTAGGTACCCAGGAGGGCCTGGCCCAGCTCCGCCGGCTGATCGAGACGTGATCCCGGCGGCGGCCGGGGAGGACGCCGCTCTCGTCTTCGTAGAGATCGGGGCGGTGGCCTTGGGGCTGGCGGTGCTGGCGCGCCTCGCCGGGCGCCTCGGGATCACCGCCATCCCGTTCTACCTCCTGGCCGGGCTCGCCGTCGGGGAGGGCGGCATCGCCCCCCTCGACGTCAGCGCCGAGTTCATATCGCTCACCGCCGAGATAGGCGTGCTCCTGCTGCTGCTCGTCCTAGGGCTCGAGTACACGGCCGACGAGCTGCGCCAAGGGCTGCGCGGCGGCCTGGTGCCGGGGACGGTGGACGCGCTGGCGAACTTCACGCCGGGCCTCGCCGCCGGCCTCCTCCTCGGGTGGGACACGACGACGGCGGTGCTGCTCGGAGGAGTGTGCTGGATCAGCTCCTCGGGCGTCGTCGCCAAGGTCCTCGCCGATCTGGACCGCCTCGGCAACCGCGAGACCCCCGCCGTCCTGAACCTCCTCGTCATCGAGGACCTGGCCATGGCCGCCTATCTCCCCGTGGTGGCCGCCCTCGTCGCCGGCCGTGGTCTGGCCGACACCGTCGCCACCGTGGGGCTGGCGCTGGCCGCCGTCGCCCTGGTCCTCGTCGTCGCCCTTCGGTGGGGTGAGCGCCTGAGCGCCCTCCTGGCGGCCGGGTCCGACGAGGCACTGCTGCTCGCGGTGTTCGGCCTCACCCTGCTCGTCGGCGGCCTGGCCCAGGAGGTGCAGGTGTCGGCGGCGATCGGGGCCTTCCTCGTCGGTCTGGCCCTCTCCGGCCCCGTGCAGGCGCGGGCGGGGGCCCTGGTCGAGCCCCTCCGTGACCTCTTCGCCGCCACCTTCTTCCTCTTCTTCTCCTTCCAGATCTACCCCGGCGACCTGCCGGGCGTGATGCTCCCCGCCGCCGCCCTCGCCGTCGTCACCGGCGCCGGCAAGCTCGTCTCCGGAGGGGCGGCGGCCCGCCCGCTCGGCGTCGGCCCGCGGGGGCGCCTGCGAGCGGGGACCGCCCTCATCGCGCGGGGCGAGTTCTCCATCGTCATCGCCAGCCTCGGCGCGGGGACCGAGAACGGCGACGAGCTGGGCGCCCTGGCTGCCGCCTACGTCCTGCTCACCGCGGTGGCCGCCCCGCTCGCCGCCAAGTACGCCGACCGCCTGCCCGTGCGGGGTCCCAGCGCGCCGGAGCGGGCGCCCTCGTCGAAGCAGCGCAGCCTGTCATAGGGTCGAGCTCGACATGCCCGCCCCGTCCTCTCTCCTGATCGACCGCATCCGCGCCTCGGTCATCGGGGGCGACCAGATGATGGACGGCCCCTACGGTCCCCGCCGGGTGACCTACGCCGACTACACGGCGTCGGGACGGGCGCTCGAGTTCATCGAGGACTTCATCCGCGACGAGGTCCTGCCCCGCTACGCCAACACCCACACCGAGAGCTCGGGGACCGGGCTGCAGACCACCCGTCTCCGCGAGGACGCCAGGCGCATCATCCGCGACGCGGTCGGGGGCGACGAGGACACCCTCGTGCTGTTCTGCGGGTCGGGGAGCACGGCGGCGATCGACAAGCTCATCGGCATCCTCAACCTGCGGGTCCCCGCCGACCTCGACGACCGCTACGGGCTGTCGCAGCACATCCCCGCCGAAGAGCGGCCTGTCGTCTTCATCGGTCCCTTCGAGCACCACTCCAACGAGCTGCCGTGGCGGGAGTCCATCGCCGACGTGGTCAGGATCCCCGAGGACGCCGACGGCCACGTCGACTGCGCCCGGCTGGAGGACGAGCTCGTCCGCCATCGCCACCGGCCGCTCCGGATCGGGAGCTTCTCGGCGGCGTCGAACGTGACCGGCATCGTCACCGACACCCGCGCCGTCGCCACCCTCCTGCACCGCCACGGCGCCCTCTCCTTCTGGGACTTCGCGGCTGCTGCGCCCTACGTCGACATCGAGATGCACCCGGGCGGCGACGAGGGCGGTCTGGCCTACAAGGACGCCGTCTTCCTGTCCCCCCACAAGTTCGTCGGAGGGCCGGGGACGCCGGGCGTGTTGGTCGTGCGCAGGGAGCTGGTGCGCAACCGCGTGCCCACCGTGCCGGGCGGCGGCACGGTGGCCTACGTCAACCCCGAGGAGCACCGCTACCTCGACGACCCGGTGCAGCGGGAGGAGGGGGGGACGCCCGCCATCATCGAGGCCATCCGTGCCGGCCTGGTGTTCCAGCTGAAGGAGGCGGTCGGCACCGACGCCATCCGGGCCCGGGAGGAGTCCTTCATCCGCCGGGCGATCGAGGCATGGAGCGACAACCCCCACCTCCAGCTCCTGGGCAACACCGCCGCCGAGCGGCTCTCGATCGTGTCGTTCGTGGTCCGCCACGGACGCCGGTACGTGCACCACAACTTCGTCGTCGCCGTGCTCAACGACCTCTTCGGCATCCAGTCGCGGGGCGGCTGCTCGTGCGCCGGCCCCTACGGCCACCGCCTGTTGGGGATCGACGTGGAGCGGTCGCGCCGGTACGACCGGGAGATCGCCCGCGGCTGTGAGGGCATCAAGCCCGGCTGGGTGCGCGTCAACTTCAACTACTTCATCTCCGAGGTCGAGTTCGACTACATCCTCCGGGCCGTCGAGCTCGTCGCCGACGAGGGGTGGAAGCTGCTGCCCGACTACCGCTTCGACCCCCGCACGGGAATCTGGCACCACTGCCGAGGACCGGTCGAGCCGCCCCTGCGCCTGCACGACCTGCGCTACGACGGCGACGGCGTGCTGCACCACCCGGCCGCCCACGTCCGTGCCCCCGAGGCCGTCCTGGCCCGGCACCTCGAGGACGCCCGGGCGCTGCTCGCCTCGCTCCCGCCCGACGCGCTGGCGGTCGGGCCGGCGCCCGCCATCTCCCCCGACTTCGAGGAGCTGCGGTGGTTCGAGCTCCCGGCGGTGTGCCTCGCCCCGTGACGCCGCCGCGGCTCCTGGGCATGTTCGCCCACCCAGACGACGAGACGTTCTGCGCCGGCGGGTCCCTCGCCCGGTACGCGGACGAGGGGTGCGAGACCATGGTCGTGTCGGCCACGCGCGGCGAGGCGGGCCAGATCCGCGACGCCACCCGGGCCACCCGCCGCACCTTGGGCGCGGTCCGGGAGAGGGAGCTGGAGGCGGCCTGCGCCGTGCTCGGCGTCAGGCACGTGCGCTGCCTCGACTACCACGACGGCACGCTGGCCGACGCCGACGGGGCGGACCTCCGCGCCGCCGCCCTCGAGGTCATCGCCGAGTTCTCGCCCGACGTGGTCATCACCTTCGGCGACGACGGGGCGTACGGCCATCCCGACCACACCGCGATCAGCCAGGCCACCACCGACGCCTTCCTCGGCGCCACCGCCGAGCTCGACCGTCCTCCGCGCCGGCTGTACCACAGCCACTTCCCGCGGAGCCGCCTGCTGCTCAGGGACAGGCTGGCCCGGTGGTTGGTGGAGCTCAACGCCCGCTTCAAGGGCAGGGACGACTTCGGCCAGGCACTGTCGCTCTTCGCCGAGGAGACCACCACGATGCGCTACGCCAGCGACTACATCGACGTGAACTGGTTCCCGCCGGGCGTGACCATCGTCGAGCAGGGAGAGCCGCCCAGCAGCCTCTATCTCGTCCTCAGCGGCCAGGTCGACGTGATCCAGGAGACGGGGGACGGCGCCCAACAGTGGCTGGCCCGGCTCGGGCCGGGAGAGTTCTTCGGCGAGCTGGCCATCGCCCAGGGCGGGGTCCGCACCGCCAACGTGGTGGCGGTCGACGCGGTGACGTGCCTGGTCCTCTCGCCGAGCCCTCCCACCGCCTTCGCCGGCCGGGGCACCGACGCCCGCTACCTGGGGTCGTCCCTCGACCCCGGTGACGACGGGCCGGTGGCGGTGGCGACCACCGCCATCGACGTCTCGGCCTACGTCGACCGCAAGGTCAGCGCCCTCGCCGCCCACCGCACCCAGTTCCCCATCGACCACGCCATGTTCCCCGAGTCGATGCTCCGCGACATGTTCGGCACCGAGTACTTCGTGCGCGTCCACCCGCCCGTGGAGCCGGAGAGCGACCTCCTGGCGGGATCCGCCTGAGCACCGGTGTGATCGCCCGCGCGGGCCGAGTGTGTCGGCCGACACAGACCCGGGGCACGCCCGCCCTCATGCTCCTCTCATCGAGACCGGAACGGTCAAGGAGGAGCTCGAGATGGGGTTGGGGGACAGGGAGGAAGGCCAGAGGGGGCAGGCGAACCGAGCTGGTGACACGACCGTTGGGGACCTGGTGCGGGCGGCCGCCGACGGTGACCAGGTCGCGTGGACGGCGCTGGTCGAGCGTTTCTCGGGTCTGGTCTGGGCGGTGGCCCGGGCCCACCGGCTGAGCAGGGCCGACGCCGCCGACGTCAGCCAGACCACCTGGATGCGCCTGGTCGAGCACCTCGGCGACATCCGTCATCCCGAGCGGGTCGGCGCCTGGCTGTCGGCCACCGCCCGCCACGAGTGCCTGCGGGTGATCCGCAAGTCGGGCCGGGCCGTGCCCACCGAGCTCGATGACGACCACCTGGCTGACGGCGGGGTCGACGCCGAGGTCGAGCTGGACGCCCGCCTGGACGCCGAGCACCACTACGAGGCGCTGTGGACGGCCTTCGAGCGCCTCCCCGAGCGGGGCCGAGCGCTGCTGCGGGTGCTGATGGCCGATCCGGCGCCGAGCTACGCCGAGGCGGCGGCCGCCCTGGGCATGCCCATCGGGAGCCTGGGCCCGACCCGTGCCCGGTGCCTCGAGCGGCTGCGCAACAGCCCCGAGCTGGCCGCCCTCGCCGGCGAGCTCACCGGCTCGGCGGTGTAGCCGGCGGCTTCGCCGCCCCGGGCGGGGCCCCAACCCCGCCCTCCTCCGAGCG
>DATAAF010000019.1:0-14952 GCA_036260255.1 Acidimicrobiales bacterium
GCATGCGGCCCAGGCGGTCGAGCACGGCCTTCACGTAGTCGAAGTCGCCCACGCTCACCCCGCCGGAGCTGACCAGGGCATCGCAGGCCGCCACCCCGGCTTCCACCGCGGCCGTGAGGGCGGCCTCGTCGTCGCCGACCACACCCAGGTCGACCGCCTCGAACCCCGACTCGGCGGCCAAGGCCAGGAGCATCGGACGGTTGGCGTCGCGGATCTGTCCGGGGCGCAGCGGGACCGGGCCGGAGACGAGCTCGTCGCCGGTGGAGAGGACGCCCACCCGGGGGCGGGGGACCACGGCCACCGTCTCGCAGCCGATGCTGGCCAGCACGCCGACGTGCCCGGGGCCGAGCAGCGTCCCCGCCTCGAACACGACCTGGCCCGCCCGCAGGTCCTCCCCGGCGGCCCGCACGTGGTCACCGGGACCCGCCGGCACCTCGACGACCACCGCGCGCCCCCCGTCCTCGGCGTGCGTGCGCTCGACCATCACCACCGCGTCCGCCCCGGGGGGCATGGGCGCCCCCGTCATGATGCGGATCGCCTGGCCGGGCCCGACCGGCTGGGCCGGTGCCGTCCCCGCCGCCAGCGTGGCGACGACCTCCAGGCGCACCGGCGCGCCGGCGGTGTCGGCCGCCCGCACCGCGTACCCGTCCATGGCCGTGTTGGCGAAGGGCGGGACGTCCTCGCCGGCGACGACGGGGGCGGCGGTGACGCACCCGGCCGCCTCCGCCAGGGGGACGGGACGGGGTGGGAGGGGGGAGCAGGCGGCGAGGACCTGCCGGCGGGCCTCGTCGAGGGCGATCACGGGCGACCAGCCGGACCGGAGGCCTCAGACGAGCTTGTTGCGCTCGACCAGGTCGGCCAGGAAGGCGCGGAAGCCGGGCCCGAGGTCTTCTCGCCCGATGGCCAGCTCCACCGTGGCCCGGAGGTAGTCGAGCTTGTCGCCGATGTCGTAGCGGCCCTGCTCGAAGACGTGGCCGTAGATCGTCTGCTCCTTGAGCAGCACCGCCATGGCGTCGGTGAGCTGGATCTCCCCCCCGGCCCCCGGCCCCACCCCGTCGAGGGCGTCGAAGATCTCGGGCGTGAACACGTAGCGGCCCATCACCGCCAGGTTGGAGGGGGCGTCCTCGGGCCTGGGCTTCTCGACGATGTCGAGGACCCGCACCAGGTCCTCCTCGACCTGCTCGGGCCGCACCACGCCGTAGGCGGAGATGTCCTGGACGGGGAACTCCTTGAGGGCGACGACCGAGCGCCCGTAGCGCTCGTAGACCTCGAGCATGTCGCGCAGCACGCGCGACTCCTCGGTCATGATGTCGTCGCCGAGGAGGACGGCGAACGGCTCGTCGCCGACGTGCTCGCGCGCCACGCCGAC
Organism: Acidimicrobiales bacterium; assembly: GCA_036260255.1. Lineage (GTDB taxonomy): Bacteria > Actinomycetota > Acidimicrobiia > Acidimicrobiales > AC-14 > DASZJY01. The sequence goes on from DATAAF010000019.1 coordinate 1,370, forward strand.
GGCGTGGCCCAGGCCCCGCGGCTCGCCCTGGCGGACGTAGTGGATGTCCGCCATGTCGGCGATCTGGCGCATCTCCCGCAGGAGGTCGGATTTGCCCGCCGCCTGCAGGTAGTGCTCGAGCTCGAAGGAGCGGTCGAAGTGGTCCTCGAGGGTCCGCTTGCCCCGCCCGGTGATGATGAGGATGTCCCGCAGGCCGGACCGCACCGCCTCCTCGACGACGTGCTGGATCGCCGGCTTGTCGACGATCGGCAGCATCTCCTTGGGCTGGGCCTTGGTGGCGGGAAGAAACCGGGTGCCCAGCCCGGCGGCGGGGATGACCGCCTTGCGCACGGCCTGCCTCACGGGAGTGCTCCTCTCTGATCGCGGGTCGGCGGGCCGGTGCCCGGCCGGGCGCCGTCGGCTCCGAGCTCGCCCTGCTCCACGCGGTTCCCGCCCTGGTGCTTGGCCCGGTAGAGGGCGGCGTCGGCGGCCGCCTTGAGCTCCTTCTCCGAGGTGCCGTGCTCGGGGTAGGAGGCCACGCCGAGCGACATGGTGATGGGCAGGCGCAGGTCGTCGATGGCGAAGGGCTCGGTGGCGACCGTCGCCCGCACCTTCTCGGCCAGGCGCAGGGCCCCGGCCAGCCCGGTGCGGGGGAGGAGCAGGGCGAACTCGTCCGCCCCCTCGCCCAGCCTGGTCAGGAGGTCGACCTCTCGGGTGGACTCGGTGAGGCGGCGGGCCACCTCGACCAGCACTCCGTTGCCGACCTGGTGGCCGTGGGTGTCGTTGATGACCTTGAAGCCGTCGAGGTCGCAGAACACGAGCGAGAAGGGCTCCCCGAAGCGGACGGACCGCGACAGCTCCTCGGACAGGCGCAGGGCGAAGCTCCGGGAGTTGCCGAGGCCGGTGAGGCCGTCGGAGAGGGAGAGGCGCTTGGCTTCCTCGTAGAGGAAGCTGTTGTCGATGGCCGTCTCCGCCTGGCGGACGAGGGTCAGGAGGGTCTCGACGTCGCCGGACGAGGGCGGCTGCCCGCCCGGGAGCCCGTACAGCGCCAGCACCCGGAAGATGTGGCCGTCGGCGCGGACAGGAGCGGCCACCGCCGCCGCCCCCGCGGAGGCGGGCTCGCCCGGTGCCGGCCCGGCCACGTCGGGCCCGGGCCAGACCACCACCTCGTCGGTGGCGGCGGCGGCGCCGGCCAGGCCCTGGCCCCGGACCAGGTCGTCGGCGTCGCCCACCGCCCCGAAGGTGGAGATCGCCCGCAGCCGGTCGCTCCCGGGGACGATCTCGTAGACGACGCCGGCCTCGGCGCCCAGGGCCAGGACGGACGTCTCGAGCACGGCGCCGACCATGCCCGGCAGGTTGTGGGCGTCGGCCAGGGCGTCGCCCAGGCGGGTGAGGGCCCGGCGGAACTCCGACGACGCCCTCGTCACCTCGGCCAGGCGGCCCTCGAGCTGCCGGTGGCGCGCCTCGAGGTCGTCGTAGCGGGCCTGGAGGTCTTCGAGGCGGGCGCGGAGGGCCTCGTCGTCGAGGTCGTCGCCGGCGCTCATCGTCCCATCGTACGGGGGGTGAAAGATCCCCGGTGATGACCGCTGATCCACTTCGGTCGGGCCTGCGGCCCGAAGCGCTGAGCTGCGACTTCGCACGCTCAGTCGCGGACAGCGCGTTAGAGCAGCAGTCATCAGGGCGCAGGTACACTGGCAGTCGCACTGTCCGACTGCCAGAGCGTGGCGGAGGCACACCGGATGCCGATCTACGAGTACGCGTGCAGGTCCTGCGGTCAGCACCTGGAGATCGCCCAGTCGTTCAAGGACGACGCTCTGACCACGTGCCCGGCGTGCGGCGGGCCGCTGCGCAAGGTCTACGGGTCGATCGGCATCACCTTCAAGGGCAGCGGGTTCTACCGCACGGACAGCCGGGGAGCGTCGACCAACGGGGCCAAGGTCGACACCGCGGAGAAGGCAGGGGCCGAGAAGACAGGGACGGACAAGGCGGCCAAGAGCGACGCGAGCACCAAGGGCGAGGGGTCGTCGGGGGGCGGCGACGCCAAGGGCACCGCCCCGTCCAAGGCCTCCAAGGGCCCGAACGCCCCCAAGCCCAAGGCCGCCTCCGCCTGAGCCGCCGCCACTGACATGGCCGAACAGGCCGCCGAGATCGCCGTCCTCGGGGGCACCGGCTTCTACCGCTTCCTCGACGACATCAACGAGGTGGCGGTGCAGACGCCCTACGGCCCGCCGTCGGCCAAGGTGGCGGTGGGCGACATGAGCGGGCGGCGGGTCGCCTTCCTCCCCCGTCACGGGGTGCACCACGAGCTCCCTGCCCACCGGGTGAACTACCGGGCCAACCTCTGGGCCCTGCGCCGCCTGGGCGTCCGCCGCGTCCTCGCGCCCTGCTCGGTCGGGTCGCTGCAGCGCCACCTCAAGCCCGGCGACTTCGTGGTGTGCGACCAGCTGGTCGACCGCACCAGAGGGCGGGCCGACACCTACTTCCACGGGCCGCTGCTGAACCACATCCCCTTCGCCGACCCGTACTGCGCCGAGCTGGGCGCGGTGGTCGTCGAGGCGGCCCAGGCCGAGGGCATCACCGCCCATCCCCGCGGGACGGTCGTGGTCATCCAGGGGCCGCGCTTCTCGACCCGGGCGGAGTCGCGCTGGTTCTCCTCGGCCGGCTGGGACGTCGTCAACATGACCCAGTACCCGGAGGTGGCGCTGGCCCGGGAGCTGGGCATGTGCTACTCGGGCATCGCCCTCGTCACCGACTACGACGTGGGCCTCGAGGGGGTCGAGGGCATCGAGCCGGTCACCATGGAGGTCGTCTTCGGCGTGCTGGCCGACAACGTCGAGCGGGTGCGCCGGCTGTTGGCCCGGGCCATCCCGGCGGTGCCGGCCGAGCGCTCCTGTGCCTGCGGCCAGGCCCTGGACCCCGGTTCCCTGCCCATTTAGCATCGGCGCACAGGCGCTTCCCCCTCCCGTTCCCCTCTCGTGGAGGAGTCGTCGTGCGCCTGCGCCGCCTCTCCCGGTCGCCCGTCGTCTTCTGGGCGGCCGTCGCCGTCCTCGCCCTGCTGACCGCCTCGGTCGTCGGCCGCCTGGTCGGCCAGGCACGCGCCGCCGCCGCCCGCTACGGCCACCTGCGCCCGGCGGCGGTGGCCTCCCGGGCGGTCGAGGCGGGCGCGGTGGTCGGGGCCGACGACGTGGTCGTGCGCCAGGTGCCCGCCGCCTTCCTTCCCGACGACGCCGTGGGCGCGGTCGACGAGGTGGTGGGCCGCACCGCGGTGGTCCCCGTGTTCCCGGGCCAGCCGGTGGTTCGGGCGCAGCTGGCGCCGGAGGGCCGGCGGGGCGTGGCCGCGCTGCTGCCGCCCGGGGGCCGGGCGGTCAGCGTCCCCACCGGGCCGGCCAGCCCCCGGCTGGAGCGGGGCGACGTGGTGGACGTCCTGGCCACGTTCGCCGAGGCGGCGGCCCAGGGGGAGGGCGGCGAGCCCACCTTCCCGGTGGCCACCGCCGCCCCGGTGGTCGACGTGGGCGAGGAGTCGGCCACCGTCGCGGTCAGCGCCGAGGAGGCGGCCCGGGTGGCGTTCGCGGTCGTCCACGGGGCGGTGACCCTCGCCCTCACCGCCGCCCCACCGGCGCCGGTCAGCGCACCCCGCTGACGATCAGCCCCAGCACGAACAGGCCGGCGGCCACCCTGTACGCCACGAAGGGGGCGAACGAGCGGGTGCGCACGACCCGCAGCACCAGCCACACTGCCAGCGCGCCGGTGACCGCCGACGCCGCCATCCCCCAGAGGAAGGCCGCCCCGGTCCCGGGCGGCGGGCCGCCCTCGGCCAGCAGCTCCAGGCCCGTGTATAGACCGGCGCCGCCGATGATCGGCAGGCTCATCAGGAACGAGATGCGGGCGGCGGCGTCCCGGTCGAAGCCGAGCCAGCGGCCGGCGCTGATCGTGATCCCCGACCGGGAGACGCCGGGTTGGAGCGCACCGGCCTGGCAGAGGCCCATGATCACCGCGTCCCGCACCCTGAAGTCGGCGACGTCCCTCACGCCGGCGGCCCGGTCGGCGACCAGGAGGACGAGGCCGAAGACGATGAGCATCACCGCGATCAACCACTCGGCGCCCAGGTGCTCCTCGATCACCGACTCCAGGGCGTAGCCCACCGCCGCACCGGGCAGCGCCGACAGGAGCAGGAGCCAGGCCAGGCGCTCGTCGGTCGTGCGCACCGCCCGCTGGCGGATCGACGTCAGCCCGGCCTTGGCGAACGTGAGCAGGTCCCGCCGGAAGTAGGCGGCGGCGCCGACGAAGGTGCCGATGTGGAGGGCCACGTCGAAGCTCTTCTCGAGGTCGGCGGTCGCCGGGTCGGTGAACTCGCTCCACCGGAAGAGCCAGGGGATCAGCAGCAGGTGGCCGCTCGACGAGATGGGGAGGAACTCGGAGAGCCCCTGGGCGATGCCCAGCACGATGGCGTGGAGGATGGGTATGTGCTGCGCCGGCTCGGCCGCGGCCCCAGCCGCCGCCGCAGCCGCCGCCGCAGCGGCGAGCACCCTCAGTTGCCGCTCAGGGCGACGTCGCCGACGACGAGGGTGAGCCCGGCGGCGCCCCCGGGAAGCCACTCCAGGTCGGAGCCGACGGCGACCACGTCCTGGAGCATGCGCTGGAGGGTCGACGCGACGGTTGCCTCCCGCACCGGCTCGGCAGGGGCGCCGTCCCGCACCATGAGCCCCTGGATGCCGACGGAGAAGTCGCCGCTCACCGGGTTGGCCCCTGAGTGGAGGCCGGTGACCGACTGCACGAGCAGGCCCTCGCCGACCTCGGCCAGCAGCTCCTCCTGGCTCAGGCCGCCTGGAGAGAGGACGAGGGCCCGGCTTCCGACCCCCGGCGTGGACTTGTAGCCGCCCCGCACCGCCGACCCGGTCGACGCCCGGCCCGACCGGCGGCCGGTGTAGCTGTTGTGGAGGAAGCCGGCCACCACCCCGCCGTCGACGAGGGTGTTCGGGCGCGTCGCCAGGCCCTCGGCGTCGTAGCGGGCGGCGCCGTAGGCGTCGGCGTTGGTGGGATCGTCGACGAGGGTGAAGCCGGGGACGGCGACCTTCTCGCCCTCCCGCCCGGCGAAGATCGACCGTCCCTTGAGGACCGACTCCCCCGAGAACGCCCGGGAGAGCAGGCCGAGGAACGACGCGGTCACCCGCGGCTCGAAGAGCACGGCGAGGTGGCGGGAGGCGGGCTTGCGGGCACCCAGCAGGCGGGTCGTGCGGAAGGCGGCGTCGGCCGCCGCTTTGGCCACGTCGAGGTCATCGGGCCGGCGGGCGACCGAGTAGCCGTAGCCGGTCTGGATGTCGGTGCCCTCGCCGGCCATGGCGTCGGCGTACACGGAGCAGACGGTCCGCCGGGACGACGCCCGGATCCCCTCGCTCGACGCCACCGCCGACTCGGTGGCGCTGTCGCCGTACTGGGCCGTCTCCACCCCCCGGATCCGGGGATCGGCGGCCCGGGTGGCGCGGTCGACCTCGAGGGCGATGGCGACCTTGTCGTCGGCGGGGAAGGCGGCCAGCTCGTCGCGCCACAGGTCGAGCTCCACCGGCTCGACGCCGTCGGGGCAGGCCAGGCCGGCGAACTCGTCGACGGTGGCGAAGGCGGCGTTGTCCCGGGCCTCGGCCAGCGTCTCGACGAGCGCCGCCTCGTCGAGGGAGGCGGCGTAGGCGAACCCCTGGCGCCCGCGGTTGACGACCCTGACTCCGATCCCCTCGGTGTCGGCCGACGACAGCGACTCCACCTCGCCGCCGAACACCTTGATCTCGGTGTGGTGCGACCGGGCCACGTAGGCCTCGACCTCCTCCCCTTCGGCGGCCCACCCCGCCACCCGCTCGGTCAGGGCGAGAAGGTCGCTCACCCCTCTGTCCTCGCGCCATTGCCCCGTAGAGGGGGGGTTTTCGCGAGTGAGGGGCGCCTTTCAGCCACGGGCCGTCCCACCGACGGTCATTCCCGCCACCCGGAGCGTGGGCTGGCCCGACGACACGGGCACGCCCTGGCCGTCCTTGCCGCAGGTGCCCGCCCAGGTGTCGAAGTCGTCGCCCACCGCGTCGATGGCCCGGAGCACGTCGGGCCCGTTGCCGATGAGGTTGGCGGCCCGGACCGGCTCGGTGATCTCGCCGTTCTCGATCATGTACGCCTCGGTCATGCCGAAGACGAAGTCGCCGGTGGCGGTGTTCACCTGTCCGCCACCCAGCTGCACGCAGTACACGCCGTAGGGCGTCTGGCGGATGATCTCCTCGGGGTCGTCCTGGCCGGCCAGGACGTAGGTGTTGGTCATCCGCACCATCGGCAGGTGCTGGTAGCTCTGGCGGCGCCCGTTGCCGGAGGACTCCCGGCCCTCCTTGCGGGCCCGCAGGAGGTCCCACATGTAGTCGGTGAGGGCGCCGTCCTGGATGAGGGTGTTGCGCTGGGCGGGATGGCCCTCGTCGTCGACGGCGTAGGTGCCCCACTCGCGGGCGTAGGTGCCGTCGTCGACCAGGGTCACGAGGGGGCTGGCCACCATCTCGCCCACCTGGTCGCGGAACACGGAGGCGTCCCTCCCCACCAGGTCGGCCTCCAGCCCGTGCCCGCAGGCCTCGTGGAACAGCACGCCGCCGGCGCCCCGGCGGAGCACGACCGGCACCGTGCCGGTGGGCGCCGGTCGGGCCTTCAGCATGGTCAGGGCCCGGCGGGCGGCGGTGCGGGCAACCTCCTCGACGTCGATCTCGTCGTACAGCTCGAACCCGACGGTGCGGCCCGGGCCCTCGTAGCCCGTCTGCATGCCGGTGTCTCCGGCCGCCACCGCGTGGACCATGAACCGGGTGCGGACCTGGTCGTCGGTGGTGAGGAGCCCGTCGCTGTTGGCGACGAGGATCTGGCGGCGGCCGTCGGCGTAGGAGACCGAGACCTGCCGGATGGCCCCGCCCGCCGAGCGGGCGGCCTCGTCGGCCCGGGCCAGCAGCTCCACCTTGCGGGCCTTGGCCACGTCCTGGGGAAGCACCTCGACCTCGTGGGGACGGGGGGTCTGCCGGCGGTCGAGGGCGACCTCCCGTACGCCCTGGCCTCCGCCCCGGGCCGCCGCGGCGGCGGCCTCGGCGGCTGCCCGCAGCCCCGCCTCGGTGAGGTCCGAGGTGTGGGCGAAGCCGGTTGTCTCGCCCCGCACCACCCGGATGCCGGCACCCCGGTCGCGCCCCGAGCTCAGCTCCTCGACCTTGCCGTCGTCGAAGTGGGCCGACGAGGAGCGGCGGTCCTCGACGAACACCTCGGCGAAGTCGCCGCCGTTGCGCAGAGCCACGCCGAGGACTCGCTGTACGACGGCGTCGTCGATCATGCCGGCACTCCCGGGGACAGGGGCCAGAGGCCCGAGACGGGCCCTCATCCTACGGGAGCGGGCCTCGATCGGTGGCCGCCCAAAGCGTGCCCGAAAATGCGGCGGCTCGCGTAATCTGGTCGCCTCTGGATCGTCGTGGGTGGACTGGCCGCCGGAGGGGAGTTCTGGCGCTGCGCGTGGCGGTGAGCGCGGCCCTGCTCGCCTTCCTTCTCTCCCGGGTGCACCTGGGCTCGGTGCTCGCCACCGGTGACAGCTCCACCGCGCCCCTCTTGGCGGTGGGGCTCGGCGTGTGGTTCCTCTCGATCGTGCTGGCGACCGTCCGCTGGCAGCGGACGCTGTCCGCCCTCGAGCTGCCGGCGCCCCTCCCGCCGCTGCTCTCCCACAGCCTCGCCGGGCTCTTCGTCGCCAACTTCCTCCCGTCGACGGTAGGGGGCGATGTGCTACGGGTCATGCGCCTGTCCGCCGACAACGGTCAGGCCCCGACGTCCTTCGCCTCGGTGGTGCTCGAGCGCCTCACCGGCTTCGTCGTGCTCCCGTTCCTGTGCCTGACGGGGTTGCTCCTCGACCCGTCGCTGCTGCGCCTGGGCACCGCCAGCCGCCTGGCCGTGGCCCTCTCCCTCCTCACCCTGCTCGCCCTGGTGGCGATCCTCGGCCTCACCGCCAGCCCCCGCCTGGGCGGCCGCCTGGCCCACCGCCCCAGCTGGCTGCGCTTCGTGGGTGCCGTGCACCTGGGGCTCGACCGCCTGCGGCGCCGGCCCATCGCCGCCGCCGGAGTCCTCCTCGTGGCCGTCTGCTACCAGCTGTCCGTCGTGACGGCGGTGTGGGTGGCCGCCCAGGCCCTCGAGATCCCGCTGGGGTGGGGGCCGGCGCTGGCGTTCGTGCCGGTGATGGCCATCGCCCAGGTGCTGCCGGTGTCCTTCGGCGGGCTGGGCCTGCGCGAGGGTGCCCTCGTCGTGCTCCTCACGCCTCTCGGGGTGACGACGGAGCAGGCCATCGCCCTCGGCTTCGCCATCTACGGCCTGAACCTGGGGGTCAGCCTGCTCGGGGCGCCCGCTCTGGCCGTGGGGGCGCGCGACGTCGGGGCGATGGCGTGACCTCGGCCCCCGACGTCGCCGACTTCCGCGACGCGCCCGAGTGGGTCGGCGGCGAGCCCGAGCGGCAGTCGTCGCCGGCCCCCGAGCCAGCCCCCCGCCCGCTGCGCTGGTGGAAGGAGGTGGTCATCGCCCTCGTCTTCTACGGGGTCTACAGCGCGGTCAGGAACATGCAGGGGTCGGCCACCGTGTCCGCCACCCATGCCTTCAACAACGCCCGCCGGGTGATCGACCTCGAGCGGTTCCTCGGCCTCTACCACGAGCTCTCGATCCAGCGGGCCTTCCTCGAGTCCGACCTGGTGATGACGGTGTGGAACGTCCTTTACGGGACGCTCCACTTCGTGGTCACGATCTTCGTCCTCGTGCTGCTCTTCCGGCGCTTCCCCGCCCGCTATGCCAGATGGCGGAACGCGTTGGCTGCCACCACCGGCCTCGCCCTCATCGGCTTCGCCTTCTACCCGCTCATGCCGCCCCGCCTGCTGCCCGCCTCCTACGGCTTCGTCGACAGCCTGGAGGTTTTCGGCAGCCCCTGGTCGTTCGACTCGTCCGCCATGCACAAGATCTCCAACCAGTACGCGGCCATGCCCAGCCTGCACTTCGCCTGGGCGCTGTGGTGCGGGTGCGCCCTGGTCTCTGCCCTCCGCCACTGGGCGACCAAGCTGCTGGGCGTCCTCTACCCGGTGGTGACCCTCGCCGCCATCGTGATCACCGCCAACCACTACATCATCGACGCCGTCGCCGGCGCCGCCGTGCTGGGGGTGGGCTGGGCCCTGGGGACGGCGATCACCGATGGGCGGCTGCGGCCCCGACGGGGGGCCGAGCCCACCGTGGCGCCGACCCCCGCGTAGGTCATCCGGTCCGCCTCCCCGCGCCGAACTCCGACTCGGGGGGCGCCCGTTCTGCGGGACCTCGGGCGGCGGTCGATAACCTTTGCCCGCGCTGCGAGAGGAGGTCCGTGCGAGTCGTTCCGACGGCGAGTGCTGCGCCACCAACCCTGGCCGAGATCGCCCGACGGGTCGACGCCCGCATCGACTGCCTGCTCAGCGGCGAGATCGAGCGCTGGACAACGGCCGACCGTGAGCTGGGCGAGCCCCTCGCCGCTCTCCGCGACCTGGTGCTGGCCGGAGGCAAGCGACTTCGCCCCGCCTTCTGCCATTGGGCGTTCGTCGGTGCCGGAGGTGACCCCGACGACCCGTGGGTGACCGACGGGGGCGCGGCGCTCGAGCTGCTCCACACCTTCGCCCTCATCCACGACGACATCATGGACGGGTCGTCCCGCCGGCGGGGCACCGAGACCATCCATGTCAGCTTCGAGGAGCGCCACGCCCTGGACGGTTGGCGGGGCGATGGGCGCCGGTTCGGGGAGGGCGTCGCCATCCTCGTCGGCGACCTTGCCTTCGTCTACGCCGACCACCTGCTCGCCGGGGCGCCGCCGGCGGCGGCCGACGTGTTCACCGAGCTGCGGATCGAGGTGAACGTGGGGCAGTACCTCGACCTGGTGGGCACCGCCCGCGGCCGGGCCGGCGCCCACGAGGCCCGCCGCATCTCTCTCTACAAGTCGGGCAAGTACACGGTCGAGCGGCCCCTGCACCTGGGGGCGGCGCTGGCCGGGCGGCTCGACGACCTGGCCGCCCCACTGTCGGACTTCGGGCTCCCCTTGGGCGAGGCGTTCCAGCTCCGCGACGACCTGCTGGGCGTGTTCGGGGACGAGACCCTCACCGGCAAGCCCGTGGGCGACGACCTGCGGGAAGGGAAGCCCACCGTCCTCTACGCCACCGCCCGGGAGCGGGCGGGCCGCGCCGCCGCCCGCGTGCTCGACCGCTACGGGGCCCCCGACCTCGACGAGCGCGACGTCGCCACCCTGCAGGACGTGCTGGTGGAGACGGGGGCGGTCGAGGACGTCGAGCGGGCCATTGGGGAGCTGGTCGGCCACGCCCTGGTCGCACTCGAGGCCGCCCGGATCACGTCGGAAGCCCACGACGCCCTCGTGGACCTCGCCCAGTTCGTCGCCGGCCGCGACCGCTAGCGGGAGCGTGCCGGCATGAGGGTCGTCGTGGTCGGCGCCGGCCTTGGCGGGTTGTCGGCCGCGTGCCACCTGGCGGGACGGGGGCACGACGTCGTGGTGCTGGAGCGGGAGGAGGTTCCCGGGGGCCGGGCCGGGCTGCTGGAGGAGGGCGGCTACCGCATCGACACCGGCCCCAGCGTGCTCACGATGACCGGCATCGTCGCCGACACCTTCGCCGCCGCCGGCGCCGACATGGACGAGTACATCCGCCTGCGCCCCGTCGACCCCATGTACCGGGCCTGCTTCGCCGACGGCACCGAGGTCAACGTGCGCCACGGCCGGGAGGCGATGACCGAGGAGATCCGGGAGAAGTGCGGGACCGACCAGGCCGCCGCCTTCGGCCGGTTCTGCGACTGGCTCACCGGGCTCTACCGCCTCGAGCTGCCCAACTTCATCGACCGCAACTTCGACTCGGTGCTGTCGATCGCCCGGCCGGTGCGGCCGCTCCTGACGCTCGTCCGCATGGGCGGGTTCAAGAAGCTGGCCGGCGTCGTCAACTCCTACTTCTCCGACGACCGCCTTCAGCGACTGTTCTCGTTCCAGTCCATGTATGCGGGGCTGTCGCCCTTCGAGGCCCTGGCCCTGTACTGCGTGATCACCTACATGGACACGGTGGAGGGCGTCTTCTTCCCCGAGGGCGGCGTGCATGCCATCCCCCGGGGGCTGGCCGAGGCGGCCGAGAAGGCGGGGGCGACGATCCGCTACGGCGCCACCGTCGACCGGGTGTTGCGCGACCTCAAGGGCGTGGTCGGCGTGTCGGTGGTGGGCGGGGAGCTGATCCGCGCCGACGCCGTCGTCCTCAACCCCGACCTGCCGGTCGCCTACCAGGAGCTGGTGCAGGACGTCCCGGCGCCCCGGGTGGCCCGCAAGGGGCACTTCTCCCCGTCGTGCGCGGTGTGGCTCGCGGGGGTGAAGGGCGGCCTGCCGCCGGGGGCCTCCCACCACAACATCCACTTCGGCACCGAGTGGGCGAAGGCGTTCGACGCCCTTCTGAAGCGGGGCGAGACCATGCCCGACCCGTCGATGCTCGTCACCAGCCCCACGTACAGCGACCCGTCGCTGGCCCCTCCCGGCCGCAGCTCCCTCTACGTGCTCGAGCCCACGCCCAACCTCGACGGCAAGGTCGACTGGGCCGGCCGGCGGGAGCGGTTCAAGGACGGACTCCTCCAGCGGGTGGCGGCGCTGGGCTACCCGGTCGACGCCGAGGTCGAGCGGTTCGTCGACCCTCTCGACTGGGAGCGCCAGGGTATGGCGAGGGGCACACCCTTCGCCCTCGCCCACAACTTCTTCCAGACCGGTCCGTTCCGCCCCAACAACGTGGACAAGCGCCTGCCCGGCGTGGTGTTCGTGGGCTCCGGGACGGTACCGGGCGTGGGCGTGCCCATGGTGCTGCTGTCGGGCCGCCTGGCCGCGGAGCGGGTCGACACGCTGGCGGCTCGGGGCGGGGGTGGCCGGTGACGGTCACCCTCGAGGAGTCGTACGCCCGCTGCCGGCAGCTCAACCGCCGGTACGGCACGACGTACTACTGGTCGACGGCGCTCCTGCCCAAGGTCAAGCGCCACCACGTCCACGCGCTGTACGGCTTCTGCCGGTACGCCGACGACATCGTCGACGACCTCGGCTCGTCGGCGACCGCGGCCGAGCGGCGGGCGGCCCTGACCCGCTTCGGCGACCGGTTCTGGGCCGACCTGGCCGCCGGCCGCTCCGAGGACCCCATCCTGAAGGCGGTCGTCCACACCGTGCGGGCGTTCGACATCGACCCCGACTTCTTCCGGCGGTTCCTGCGTTCGATGGCGATGGACTTCAGCACCGAGACCTACGAGACGTTCGACGACCTGCTCGTCTACATGGACGGCTCGGCGGCGGTGATCGGGGAGATGATGGTGCCGATCCTCGAGCCCTCGCGCCCCGAGGCGTTCGCCCACGCCCGAGACCTCGGGATCGCCTTCCAGCTCTCCAACTTCTGGCGGGACGTGGGGGAGGACCTGGACCGGGGCCGCGTCTACATCCCCCAGGAGGACGTGCGGAAGTTCGACGCCGACCCGTGGTCGCGCCGGGTGACGCCCGAGTGGCGGGAGCTCATGGCCTTCGAGATCGCCCGCACCCGCCGGTACTACGAGTCGGCCGACATCGGGATCGCCATGCTGCCGCCGACCTCGGCCCGCTGCATCCGGGGCGCACGGGCCCTGTACGCGGGCATCCTCGACCAGATCGAGGCGGCGGACTACGACGTCTTCAGCCGGCGGGTGCGGGTCCCCACCTGGCGGAAGCTGGCGGTGGCCGCCCGGGTGTCGCGACCGGGGCGCTGATCGCCCGGCGGCGGTGCAGGCAGGGACACGCCACCGGCTGGTGGCCCTGGGAGTGCTGGCGGTGGTCGGCATCCCCGCCTTCCTGATCGGCGGGCGCTACTGGGTGGGCCACGTGGACCCCGCCGAGGCGGTGGCCCGGTTCCGGGCCGCGGGGCCAGGGGCGGCTTCGGAGGTTGCCGGCCTGCCCCTGCCCGGGGTCTACCGGTACCGGACGACGGGCGGGGAGGACGTCTCGCTGTTCTCGTACCGGCGTGAGTACCCCTCGGTGACGGTGCGCATCGTCACCCGCCGGGGCTGCGGCGTGCGGGAGGAGCAGTGGTTCCTCGTCCAGCACCTGGAGTACTACGACCGGTGCGGTCCGGCGCTGGTGTCCTACGGCACCGACATCGCCTACTGGTGGACCCACGGCACCCAGGACTTCGAGTGCGAGGGAGGGTCGTTCGACGGCTCCGACCTGCGGCCGGGAGAGCGGTCGGAGTGGGTGTGCTCGGACGAGGACACCCGGGCCGCCCAGACGACCGAGTACGTGGGCGACGAGGAGGTCGTGGTCGAGGGCCGGACGATGCGGGCCCGCCACACCCGCTGGAGCACCACCTTCACGGGCGCCACCGAGGGCGGTGCGGTGGTCGACGACTGGTTCGACCCCGCCACCGGGCTGGTGCTGCGCGAGGAGCGCCACATCGGCCTCGAGGTCGGGTCCCCGTTCGTGGGCCGCCTCACCTACGCCGACAACTCGACCTACGAGCTCCTGTCGTTGACGCCCGACCGATGACCCCCTCATCGAACCGGCGGTGGAAAAGTGCGCTGGGACGCCG
>DATAAF010000020.1:0-10025 GCA_036260255.1 Acidimicrobiales bacterium
GCCGCGTACACGTGCGGCAACTGCTTCGATGCAGCGTTCGAGGCGGCGCGCATCGCCGTGAAGTACCGCACTCCCGTGATCCTCCTCACCGACACCTTCCTGGCGAACTCTTCCGAGCCGTGGAAGCTGCCGGAAGTGGACGCTCTCCCGGAGGTCGATCCGGGGTTCGCCACGACGCCGAACGCCCCGGACGGGGAGTTCTGGCCGTACCTCCGCGACGAGCACCTGGCCCGGCCCTGGGCCGTCCCCGGCACCCCCGACCTCATGCACCGCATCGGCGGCCTGGAGAAGGAGGCCGCCAGCACGGGCAACATCTCCTACGACCCCACCAACCACGAGCACATGGTGCGCCTGCGGGCGGCCAAGGTCGCCGGGATCGCCCGCGACATTCCGCCCGTCGAGGTCGACGATCCGGGCGGCGACGCCGACGTCCTCGTGCTCGGGTGGGGGTCGACCTACGGCTCGATCGCCGCCGCGGTGGAGCGGCTTCGCCGACGGGGCCGCCGGGTGGCCCAGGCCCATCTCCGCCACCTCAACCCGTTCCCGTCCAACCTCGGCGACGTGCTCTCCCGCTACCGGAAGGTGATCGTCCCCGAGCAGAACCTCGGCCAGCTCACCGCGCTGCTGCGCGCCGAGTTCCTGGTGGACGCCCGGCTCGTCAGCAAGGTGCAGGGCCAGCGCTTCCTCTACTCGGAGGTGGAGTCCGCCGTCCTCGCCCTGATGGAGGAACAGTGACCGATCTCAGCGCGCCCCCCACCACCAAGAAGGACTGGGCCAGCGACCAGGAGGTGCGCTGGTGCCCCGGGTGCGGGGACTACTCGATCCTGACCGCCGTGCAGATGCTCATGCCCGAGCTGGGGGTGCGCCGGGAGAACACGGTGTTCATTTCGGGGATTGGCTGCTCCAGCCGCTTCCCGTACTACATGAACACCTACGGCGTTCACTCGATCCACGGCCGGGCCCTGGCCATGGCGACGGGGCTGGCGGTGAGCCGCCCCGACCTCGACGTCTGGGTGGTCACCGGGGACGGGGACTCGCTGTCCATCGGGGGCAACCACCTGATCCACGCCCTCCGGCGCAACGTCAACCTCACCATCCTGCTCTTCAACAACCAGATCTACGGGCTGACCAAGGGCCAGTACTCGCCCACCAGCGAGGAGGGCAAGGTCACCAAGTCGACGCCGTTCGGTTCGGTCGACCACCCGTTCAACCCGGTGAGCCTGGCCCTCGGGGCCGAGGCGACGTTCGTCGCCCGCACCCACGACCTCGACCGGGCCCACATGATGGAGACCTTCCGGAGGGCCCACGCCCACCGCGGCTCGAGCTTCGTCGAGATCTACCAGAACTGCAACGTCTTCAACGACGGCGCGTTCGCCCGGGTCACGGCCAAGGAGGTCCGCAGCGACATGCTGATGCCTCTGGTCCACGGCCAGCCCATCCGCTTCGGTCCGGGCGGGGAGCGGGGCGTCGTCGCCGACGGGCAGGGCGGCGCGCGGGTCGTCGACGTGGCCGACGTCGGGGAGGACGCCATCCTCGTCCACGACGAGCACCGCGAGGACCCCACCCTCGCCTTCATGCTCTCCCGCCTGGCCCGCGGCCCCTACGAGCCGACGCCGATCGGCGTGTTCCGCGCCGTCGAGCGGCCCGACTACGGATCGCTGGTCAACCACCAGGTGCTCGCCGCCCAGCAACGGCAGGGCCCGGGCGAGCTGGCCTCCCTGTTGAGCTCGGGCACGACCTGGGAGGTCTGACCGCCGGTTCGAGGGCCGGCCCTTGGCGGGATGGCCGTCGACCGCCGACGAGCTCGTCGCCGTCCAACACCGCCTGGCCCGAGAGGCGGAGTCGGCCCTGGCAACCGACCCATGGTCACCGCCAGCGGGGTTGCTGGTCGGCGGCTGCTTCGTCGCCTTCGCCCGAGGCGAGGCGGGACCGGGCCACCCCGGTGACCGAGGGTGGGCAGGGGCGGTGGCGTGGCGCCCGCTCTCACCGTCCGTCGACCCCCCTCGTCGTCACGTCGACCACCACCTGCGCGGCGCGCCGAACGACGGTCGCCCGCGTCGGGGCGACGACGTCGTCGCCCAGTCGGTCGTAGCCGGGCGTGTGCCGGCCGCCTACCGCCCCGGCCTCCTCGCCCTGCGGGAAGGGCCGCTTCTGGCCGCCGCCGTCGAGGCGCTCGACGTGGTGCCCGACGTGGTCCTCGTCGACGCGACGGGGATCGACCACCCGCGAGGGGCGGGCCTTGCCGTCCACGTGGGGGCGGTGACCGGCATCCCGACGGTGGGGGTCACCCGCCGGCCGCTGATCGCGAGGGGCCCGCTCCCGGAGCTGCGCCGCGGGTCGCGGACGCCCATCCGCCGCGACGGTCGGGAGGTGGGCTTCTGGGTGTGCACCCGCACCGGCGCCCGCCCGATCGTCGCCCACGCCGGGTGGCGGACGAGCCCGGAGGTGGCGGCGGACGTCGTCCTGGCGGCGTCGACCGAAGCGGCCCGCACGCCGGTGCCGCTCCAGGAGGCGCGCCGGGTGGCCCGGGAGGCCCGGGCCCTCGGCGGGGGCGACGGCCGGCGAGAATGACGGGCCATGGCGCCCCTCCTGGCCGGCGGGCTCGTGTTCGTCACGTCGGCCGCCGTCCTCGTGCTCGAGATCCTGGCCGTGCGGCTGCTGGCCCCCTACGCCGGGCTCACCCTCGAGACCTACACCGCCATCATCGGCACCATGCTGGCGGGCATCGCCGCCGGCACGTGGATCGGGGGCTGGGCCGCCGATCGGCTCGACCCCCGGCGGATGCTGGGTCCGCTCATGGTGGGTGGCGGTGCGTTGGCGGCGGCCAGCGTGCCGCTCGTGCGGGTGCTCGGGGGCTCGCTGTCCGACGGCGGCGGGATGTCGGTGATGCCGCTGTCGTTCCTCGCCTTCTTCACCCCCGCCGCCGTGCTCAGCGCCGTCTCACCGACGATCGTGAAGCTCCAGCTCCGGGATTTGAGCGTGACCGGCCGGGTCGTCGGCCGCCTGTCGGCGCTCGGCACCGCCGGTGCCATCGTCGGGACGTTCCTCGCCGGGTTCGTGCTCATCGACGTGGCCCCGACGACGGCGACCGTCGTCGTCCTCGGCGGCCTCTTCGTCGCCGGCGGGGCGGTCCTGTGGGTCTGGCTGTCGACCGACCGCGCCGGCACCGTCGCCACCGTCGTGTTGGTCGCCCTGGCGACCGCCGCCGGCGCCTCCGCCGGCGGCGTGTGCGACACCGAGACCAAGTACCACTGCGTGCGGATCGTGGCCGACGACGGGCGTCCCGGCGGGCGGCTGCTCGTGCTCGACACCCTCCGGCACAGCTATGTGGACGTGGACGACCCCGACCATCTCGAGTTCCGCTACACCAAGGTGTTCGCCGACGTCATCGACGCGGTGCGGCCGGACGGCCCGGTCGACGCCGTCCACGTCGGCGGCGGGGGTTTCACCCTTCCCCGCTACCTGAGCGCGGTACGGCCGGGCTCGGCCAACGTGGTCCTCGAGATCGACCCGGGGCTGGTGGACGTCGCCCGCCGGCGCCTGGGGCTCCGACCGGGGCCCGACCTCGACGTGCGCACGGGTGACGCCCGCCTGCTCGTCGACGACCTCGCCGGGGCGGCCCACGACCTCGTCCTGGGCGACGCCTTCGGCGGGGTGGCGGTCCCGTGGCATCTCACCACGGTGGAGTTCGCCGAGGCGGTGGCGGGGCTGCTGCGCCCGGGGGGTGCCTACATCTTGAACATCATCGACCGGCCACCCCTGCGCTTCGCCCGGGCCGAGGTGGCCACCCTCAAACGGGCCTTCGAGCAGGTGGCGGTGATCGCCCCGCCGCCCCTCCTCGAGGGGGACGAGGGCGGCAACTTCGTGCTCGTGGCCAGCGATGTCCCCGTCGACGCCGAGAGCATCGTCGCCGGGATCCGCGCCCGCGGCGGCGAGGAGGAGGTGCTGACCGCCGGGGCGGCCACCGCGTTCGCCGGCGCCGCCCCCGTGCTCACCGACGACCACGCGCCCGTCGACCAGTGGCTCGCCCGGTCCCGGCGGTCCCGGCCCTGACGGATGGGGCAAGCTGTTCCGGTGAGCGCGGCCAAGCGGAGGCGTCAGAAGGCGAACCGTCGGGCGCGCCTCGAGGACGAGCAGGCCCTCCCTCCCCTCACCGACGCCGACTTCGACCAGCTGCTCGTCCAGGTCACGGTGCGGACGGACTGCGCCCACGCGTCCACCCGGACCACGAGCGACGGGCCGGTCCTGACCCGCTGCGCGGTGGGGGCGGCGGTCGCCGGCGGCTGCCCCCATGACTGTCCGAGCTTCGAGAAGCGCCGGGTCGGCGGCATGGGCTGGTAGGGAGGAGCGGGCGGGATGGAGCAACGGGTCTCTCTCGTCACGTTGGGCGTCGCCGACATCGCCCGCGCGTGGCGGTTCTACGAAGCGCTGGGGTGGTCCGGGGAGTCGCCCGACGGCGACGTGGTCTTCTTCCAGGCCGGCGGCATGGTCGTCGCCCTCTGGGGCCGGGACAAGCTGGCCGAGGACAGCTGCGTCGAGGACAGCGGTGGTTGGGGCGGCGTCACCCTCGCCTACTGCGTCCGCTCTCCCGAGGAGGTGGACACCGTCCTCGCCGACGCCGAGGCGGCGGGCGCCACCATCGGGCGGCCCGGCGCGCCCACGTTCTGGGGCGGCTACTCGGGCATCTTCGTCGACCCCGACGGCCACCCGTGGGAGGTCGCCCACAACCCGGGCTGGACGCTCGAGGCGGACGGCAGCGTCCGGCTGCGGTGACCGCCCCGGTCCTCTCGCCCGAGTCCCAGCGGCCGGACCGAGCCGCCCGTCCGGACGCCTCGGGAGGCGGCCGGGGTGCCGTCGACTGGGAGACGGGGGCGACTCGGGAAGGCCTCCGCCGGGCGTAGATTCTGGGGATCGCCGAGCCGCCCGTCCGCCATCGCCGGGGCTACCGTCCCCACACCCACCCCGACGCGGCGACGGACCAGCCCGTCGGCCGGCTGCGCCGAGGAGCGATCGGCGCCGCCATCGCCACCGGCCTCGCCCTCGGGTTCCGCGAGGTCCTCGACCCCGATCCCGGCCCCGAGGTCGTGGTCATCCACGAGGTGGGCGAGCCCCCGCCCCTCGGGCTGGTGACCCTGTTCTTCCACCCCGAGGTTCCCGAGGCGACGCTCGTCCTGGTCCGCCCCTAGGTCTCCGGCGGGGCGGGCAGGGACTGCTCCATCTCGGCCACCGGCGCGAAGAGGTCGCCGTGGCGGGACACCCGGTCGAGGACGTCCTCGGCCTCGAAGACGACCAGCCCTGGGTCCTCCTTCTCGGCGACCGTCTCCACCTCCTCCCAGGTGAGCGGCGTCGACACCGTGGGCCGCTCGCGGGCCCGCAACGAGTACACGCACACCGTCGTCTTGGCCGAGTCGTTCTGGCTCCAGTCGATGAAGACCTTGCCCTTGCGCACCTCCTTGGCCATCTGCGACACGACCAGGCGGGGTTGGTCCGCCTCGATCCGGCGGGCGACGGCGTGGGCGAAGAGCTTGGTGCCGTCGGGGCCCTCGTAGCTGGCGGGCGAGTTGAGCGGCGCGTACAGCTGGAGGCCCTTCGAGCCCGACGTCTTGGGGAAGCAGGCCAGCCCCAGGTCGTCGAGCATCTCCCTCAAGACCAGACCGACCTGGGCGCACTGCACCATGTCCGCCGGCGCGCCGGGGTCGAGGTCGAAGACGAGCATCGTGGGGCGCTCGATGTCGTCCGCGTGCGAGAGGGAGGTGTGCAGCTCGAGCGAGGCCAGGTTGGCCACCCACACGAGGGTGGGCAGGTCGTTGGCCAGGCAGTAGTTCACGTCGGCCTTGTTCCGTTCGCTCCAAACCGCCACCGTCTCCACCCACGCCGGCCGGTGCGACGGGCAGTTCTTCTCGTAGAACGAGTGGCCGTCGACGCCGTTGGGGTACCGCTTGAGGGTCAGCGCCCGCCGGCGGAGGTGGGGGAGGAGCACCGGAGCGACCCGCGTGTAGTAGTCGATGACCTGGCCCTTGGTGAACCCCACCGACGGGTAGAGCACCTTGTCCATGTTGGACAGCTTCAGCTGCCGTCCCTCGACGGTGACCTCGAGGGAGGTCGGGCTCACTCCTTGCCCGTGTCCTTCTTCACCGCCGCCAGGCTGGCCTCGAGGGCGGCCATCAGGTCGACAACCTTGGTGGGCTCCTCGGTGGGCTCCTCCACCACGATCTCCTGTCCCGACGCCTTCTGCTCGATCAGCTCGAGCACCCGCTCGCGGTACTCGTCGTGGTACTTGTCGGGCTCGAACTCGCTCGACAGCGAGTCGATGAGCTGGCGGGCCATCTTCTGCTCCCGGTCGGAGACCTCCACCTCGTCCCGGGGCACGTCCAGCTCGTCGTCGGGGACCACCTCGTCGGGGAACAGCATGGTCTCCAGCACCAGCACCTCGCCCTTGGGCCGGATGGCTGCCAAGTACTGCTTGGTGCGGAGGACGACCCGGGCGATGCCCACCTTGTTGGTCTCCCGCATCGCCTCCCGGAGGAGGGCGTACGCCTTGGTGCCGCCCTTGTCGGGCACCAGGTAGTACGGCCGCTCGTAGAAGATCGGGTCGATCATGTCGAGGTCGACGAAGTCCTCGATGTCGATCGTCTTGGTGGCCTTCGGATCGAGTGCCTCCAGCTCCTCGGGGGAGATCGTCACGTACGTGTCGGGGCCGAGCTCGTAGCCCTTGACGATCTGCTCGTACGGCACCTCCTCCCCGGTCGCCGCCGAGACCCGCTTCTGGCGGACGCGGGCGTTGGTCTTGGCGTCGATCTGGTGGAAGCGCACGTCCTTGGGGGATACCGCGCTGAAGAGCTTCACCGGCACGTTCACCAGCCCGAAGCTGATGGCGCCGCTCCAGATTGGTCGGGGCACGGCTCACCTCCTCCACACGAAGCTACCGTCGGTTGCGATGAGAAGTGTCGTGTACACGAAGACCGGTGGACCCGAGGTGCTCGACGTCGTCGAGCGGGCCGATCCCGAGCCGGGCCCGGGCGACGTCCTCGTCAAGGTGGCGGTGTCGGGCGTCAACCCGACCGACTGGAAGAACCGCAGGGGCAAGAGCCCGGGCGAGTCGCTGCCCTTCCCCGAGGTGGTCCCGAACCAGGACGGCGCCGGCACCGTCGTGGCCGTCGGCGAAGGGGTCGACGAGGCGCGGGTGGGCCAGCGGGTGTGGCTGTGGGAGTCACAGTGGGAGCGGGCCGACGGCACCGCCCAGGAGCTCGTCGCCATCCCCGGCCGCCAGGCGGTGCCCCTCCCCGACGAGGCCTCGTTCGACCTGGGGGCCACCCTCGGCATCCCCTACCTCACCGCCCACCGCTGCCTCACCGTCGGCACCGACGGGACCGACACCATCGGGCCGGGCTCCCTGGACGGCCACACCGTCCTCGTCGCCGGGGGCGCCGGCGTCGTCGGGCACGCCGCCATCGAGCTGGCCAAGTGGGCGGGGGCGACGGTGGTGACCACGGTCAGCTCCCCGGAGAAGGGGGAGCTGGCGTCCGCCGCCGGCGCCGACCACGTCGTCAACTACCGCGCCGGCGACACCGCCGAGGAGGTAAGCAAGGCGGCCCCCGACGGGGTCGACCTGGTCGTCGAGGTGGCGCCCGTCGCCAACGCCGAGCTCGACCGGGACGTGCTGGCGTCCGACGGCACGGTCTCGGTGTACGCCAGCGGCGAGGGAGACCTCACCATCCCGGTGCGGTGGGCGATGAAGATCAACGCCCGCTTCCAGTTCGTGCTCGTCTACACGGTGCCGGAGCGGGCCAAGATGCAGGCGGTGCACGACGTGGAGGCGGCGGTCACCGCCGGCGCCCTGCGGGTGGGCGAGGAGGCCGGCCTCGCCCTCCACCGCTTCCCGCTGGAGCGGACGGCCGATGCCCACGCCGCCGTCGAGGACGGGGCGGTGGGCAAGGTCCTGATCGACGTCAGCTGAGGGGCGGGAGCGGCTCTTCCCGGACGACTTCTCGGGGGTCCTTGTCCGGTCGCAGGCCCTTGAACGAGGGATGGCGGAGCCGCCCGTCGGTGGTCCAGTCGCTGTACTCCACCTCGGAAACGAGGACCGGCTCGACGAAGACCATCCGGCCGGGGAGCCGGGGGGTGTCCGCGAACGGGCTTTGGTCCCGGCGCAGCGGCGCCAGCCGGGCCCAGAGCTCGCCGAGCGCCTTCTCGGTGAACCCGGTGCCGACGTTGCCGGCGTACACCAGCCGGTCACCGTCGTAGTAGCCGACCATGAGGGAGCCGAAGCGGTCTGCGCGCGACCCCTCGCCCGCCGTCCACCCACCGACCACGAACTCCTGCCGCCGGTGGTTCTTGAGCTTGAGCCAGCAGCGGGAGCGCCGCCCCGGCTCGTAGCGGCTGTCGAGCTTCTTGGCGACGATGCCCTCGAGCCCGGCCGCCCGGCTCGCCTGCAGCACGCTCGGGCCGTCTCCCGCGTGCGAGGGCGGCACCTGCCAGCGGGGGCCGGCCAGCTGCAGCCCGTCGAGGAGGTCCCGGCGCTCCGAGTAGGGGAGGTCGAGCGTCGGTTCGCCGTCCAGGGCGAGGACATCGAACCCGAGCCAGGCCACCGGCACCTGGTTCATACGCCGGCGGGCGTCAGCCGCCGACGCCACGTGCATGCGCTGCTGCAGGAGCTGGAAGCTGGGCCGGCCACGGTCGTCCACCGCCACCACCTCGCCGTCGAGGACGGCCGAGCGCCCGCCCAGGGCGTCGGCGATGCCGGCCAGCTCGGGATAGCGGTCGGTGACGTCGATCTGGCGGCGTCCCTGGACGCACACGTCGCCGTCGTCCACGAACACGAGGGCCCGCACGCCGTCCCACTTGAACTCGTACGCCCACGCCGAGTCGTCAGGTGGGAGACGGTCGGCCGGGGTGGCGAGCATTGGTGCGATGAACGAGTGACCGGGAAGGGGCACCCCCCCATTGTCGACGAAGAGCTCAGAGACAGAGGCCGGGTGTGCTCTTGGTCGCCGAGATGACCGCGGACGTCCACGACAGGTAGTAGGCGTACACCTTCCAGGTGTAGGTCGTCCCCGTACGGAGCCCGGTCTCGGTGAGGCTGGTCGTCGTCCGAGGCGTCACGGTGGTGGTCGCCTCGAGCGTCGTCCCCCGCCAGCGCTCCACCTTGTAGCCGCTGGCGAAGGTGGACGGTGTCGCCGTCCACGTGAGGTCGGCCTTGGGGCCGAGAACGAGCAGCGAGCAGCCCGTGGTCACCGACAGGTTCGACGCCGGTTGCAGGGTGCCCGACGACAGCGTGTGGGCCGCGTTCGCCGAGCTGGAGAAGGCCGCCGACGCCGACACCGCCGGGCCCACGAGGACGACCAGCGCCAGGGCGGCGGCCGGGACCACTCGACGGGCGCGGGAGCGACGCATGCGTCTACGCAGGGACGGGCCCTGCGCCGACGGGGCCGCGCTGGGGGCTGGCTGCCCCCCTGGGCCGACGGGGGAACCAGATCTCACCCAGCCAGATGAGGCACAGCAGCAGCGGGAGCCCGAAGACGCACACCCGCCGGACCACAGGGTGGCGGAGCGCATGGAGGGCGTATCCCGCCTTGGGGACCGCTCCCCGCACCTGCCACAGCGGGCCGGTGTCCATTCGTGCCACCCACGGATCGGCCTCGGCGTTGGCGTCGCCCTTGGTGCGGATGACGGGGTGGTCGCCGCCCTCGAGGATCTCGACGACCCGGTGGGCGACGACCCTGCGGTCTTCGACGGGGATCTGGTACATCACCACGTCACCGACGCCGAGGTCGCGGGCGGCCATCGGCGTGATGAAGACGATCGAGCCTTCCGGCAGGGTGGGCCGCATGCTGCCGGTGAGCACCGTGGCCGTCCGGTAGCGGCCGGTGTGGGGGAGCAGGCCGAACGCCATCAGGGCGCCGGCGGCGAGGACGACCAGGCCGGAGGTGGCCACGCTGACGCCCCGGCCCAAGAGGTTCCTAAGTGAAGTACGCATCGTCGTGTCTCCGCTCGCGCGAACCGGGCGGCGCCCTGTGGGGCGCCGC
>DATAAF010000021.1:0-13710 GCA_036260255.1 Acidimicrobiales bacterium
GTTGCCGGCGACGGGCACGGTCGAGCTGAACACCGGTGGGCCGGCGCAGTTGGGATCGCCAGGCCCGTAGAGGTCGAAGGTGATCGTGCCGGTGGGGCCGGGCGCCGGGCCGGCGCCGCCCGACAGGGTGGCGGTGTCGAAGACCTGGGTGCCCACCGGCCCGCCCGGCGAGGGGGCGGTGACGATCTGGGGCTGGGCCTGGAGGACGGTGACGACCGAGGTGCCCACCCCGGCGCCGACCTCGAACGTGGTCGGGTTCAGGCCCTGGGCGGAGGCGAGCTGCACGGTCTGCACGCCGGGCACGGCCGGCAGGGCATCGACGGTTGGCACCCGTATCACGTCGAACGTGAAGAGGATCCGGCAGGTGTCCCCCGGGTTGCCGGGGGGCTGCAGCACGATCGGCGGGGGCGGCGGGATGAACTGGTACCTGCCCTGCACCGGGTCGATGAGCGTGATGGCGAAGGTGATGCCGGCGCAGGCGGTGCCCGCCTCGCCGATCCCGGTCGGGCTGAGCTGGAACACGCCGGGGTCGGGCGCCGGGCAGATGTCGGAGATCACGAACGTCCCGCAGCTGGGGACGAGGGTGATGGAGGTGAGCTGGACCGGCGTGGTGTTGCTGGGCGGCGTGGCCTGGTTGACGATCTGCAGCGAGGCGGGGAGGCCGGTCTGGCCGGCGGTGACGACGGGCGGGAAGGTGGGCGTGACGCCGAACCCGACGCCCGCCTCGGCCGGCCCGGCCACCGCGACGAGGGCCCCCCAGAGCATGAGCAGGACCCCGACGATGCGCGTCGTCACCGACCGCCCCCGGCGGCCGGATCGAAGCGCGGGCCGGTGTGACGGAGTCGCGGTCATGAGCTCCCAGCCTTCCCGGAGACGCTCTCCAGAGAGGGCGGCCGCTCCCGCCGCCCGAACGAGGTGGAGGCGACGACCCCCACCGACGGTGACAACCCCCCGAGGCCGCCCAGACCGTCCCGCGGCGCGCCCTCAGCGCTCCGGCCGCCTGCGATCGCCCTCGGCCCGACCCACCGTGACTCAGCCACGCTGCCCAGCCACTCCTAGCCACACTCCCCCATGGCGGGAGCTCCGCACGCCCTTTTTGCCCAAGCGGTCTCCTGGAAGGGTGGCGAAAAGCTAGCCGAAAGCCGCGCGCCATGCGAGCAATCCCCCGCAAGTGAGGGGTGGGCTGTCCCGGATGAGGAGCGGTCGCCCGGCTTCTGGTCCCCTCGTTCCTTCGACCCCGGCAACGCACATCGCCGATACGGTGCCGATGAGGTCAGCGGGGCACTCACCCGAGCGAGAAACCAGGCGAGGTCTTGCGAGATCGGCACTCGGTAGGCTCGGCGGCACCCGACTCCCAAGGAGCCTCCATCGGCACCGCGTTCCGGGATCTATCGCCCGCCACACGCCGCCGGCGGGCCGCCCGCGTCGCCATGGGGGTGGCCGCCGCCGCGGGCGGCTGCGGCGGCAGCCGTTTCGGCGCTCCTCGGCCGGCCAGCGAGCAGGGGGCCGAGGTCCTGGGCCTGTGGCGCGTGCTCTTCCTCACCGGCGCCGCCGTCGGCGTCCTCGTCGCCGGGCTCATCCTCTGGTCGGTGCTGCGGTACCGCCGCAAAGGTGATGGGAGCGCCCCGCAGTTCCGCGACAACGTCCGCTTGGAGATCCTCTACACCGCGGTCCCGCTCGTGGTCGTCGCCGTGCTCTTCGCCATCACGCTGAGCACGCAGTCACGGGTGACCCGGCTCGATCCCTCCCCCGACCTGCGGGTCGACGTCACCGGGTTCCAATGGGGTTGGCGCTTCCACTACCCCGAACCCGGTGTCACCGTCGTGGGTGACTCCAACCACCCGCCGACCCTCGTGCTGCCCGTCGGCCGCACCGTCCGGCTCGGCCTCGCCTCCGCCGACGTCATCCACGCCTTCTTCGTGCCCGCCTTCCTGAACAAGAAGGACGTCGTCCCGGGCATGGACAACCGCGTCGACGTGACGCCCAACCGCACCGGTCGGTTCGGCGGCGCCTGCGCAGAGTTCTGCGGCCTCGACCACGGCCGGATGGGGTTCACCGTCGAGGTCGTGCCCGCCCCCGATTTCGAGACCTGGCTCGCCGCCCAACCCCGCAGCGAGGAGCAGCCGGGAGGCCAGGGCCCGCCGACGACCGTCGAGCCGGGGTCACCGGGTCGCCAGGCCGCCGGCCGGCCCGCCCCGGCCACCGAGGGCAGATCGTGACCGTCGTCGACGAGCGGCCGGCCGCCGCCCCCGCCCCGGAGCCACGTCGGCCGTCGGAGGGCCTGGTCGGTTGGCTCTCGACCACCGACCACAAGCGGATCGGCATCCTCTACATGGCCACGTCGTTCGTCTTCTTCCTGGTCGGCGGCCTGCTGGCTCTTCTCATGCGCACCGAGCTGGCCCGTCCCGGCGTCCAGGTGGTGAGCGAGTCGGCCTACAACCAGCTGTTCACCATGCACGGGAGCATCATGATGTTCCTGTTCGCCGTGCCGATGGCCTTCGGGTTGGCGAACTACCTCGTGCCGCTCCAGTTGGGCGCCCCCGACATGGCGTTTCCCCGCCTCAACGCCCTCTCCTACTGGCTGTTCGTGGGCGGTGGGGTGATCATGGTCTCCGGTTTCCTCACGTCCCACGGGGCGGCCAACTTCGGCTGGACCGCGTACAGCCCGCTGTCCGACGCGGTCCGGGCCCCCGGCGCCGGAGCCGACCTCTGGATCGTGTCGCTGGTCGTCACCGGCGTCGCCACCGTGCTGGGTGCGGTGAACGTCATCACCACGATCATCACCCTCCGAGCTCCCGGCATGACCATGTTCCGCATGCCGATCTTCACCTGGAACATGCTGGTCGTGAGCCTGCTGGTGCTGCTCGCCTTCCCGGTGCTCACCGCCGCCCTCGCCATGCTGTACGCCGACCGCCATCTGGGCGCCCACTTCTTCGAGGCCCAGGCCGGAGGCGTGCCCATCCTCTGGCAGCACCTCTTCTGGTTCTTCGGCCATCCGGAGGTCTACATCGTGGCGCTGCCGTTCTTCGGGGTGGTCACCGACATCCTCCCTGTCTTCTCCCGCAAGCCGATCTTCGGCTACCGGGGCTTCGTCTTCGCCACCCTCGCCATCGCCGCCCTCTCGGTGAGCGTGTGGGCCCACCACATGTTCTCGACCGGGGCCATCTCGCTCTCGTTCTTCGCCGGGATGACCTACCTGATCGCCGTCCCGACCGGCGTGAAGTTCTTCAACTGGGTGGGCACGATGTGGCGGGGCCAGCTGACGTTCGAGTCCCCGATGCTCTTCTGCATCGGGTTCCTCCTGATCTTCCTGATCGGGGGCCTCACCGGGCCGATGATCGCCTCCCCGCCGTTCGACTTCCACGTGACCGACACCTACTTCGTCGTCGCCCACATGCACTACGTGCTCTTCGGGACCGCGGTGTTCGGCTTCTTCGCCGGCCTCTACTACTGGTTCCCGAAGTTCACCGGGCGGCTCCTCGACGAGGGGCTCGCCAGGACGCACTTCTGGCTGCTGTTCGTCGGGTTCAACCTGGCCTTCTGGCCGCAGCACCTGCTTGGGTTGCGCGGGATGCCCCGGCGGGTGGCCGACTACGCCGCCGACCAGGGCCTCAGCTTCCTCAACCTGGTCTCGACCGTCGGCGCCTTCGTCGTCGGCGTCTCGACCCTCGCCCTGCTCGTGAACTTCTGGATCACCGCCCGCTGGGGCCGGCGGGCCGGCGACGACCCGTGGGAAGGCCACACCCTCGAGTGGGCGACCTCCTCGCCGCCTCCGGAGCACAACTTCCACGAGCTGCCGCCCATCCGCTCGGAGCGCCCGGTGTACGACCGCCGCCAAGCCGCCTCCGCCCGGTGAGGGCCCGGCGGTGAAGGTCGAGTCGCGGCTCTTCGTGCTGGGCGCAGCCCTCATGTCGCTGAACGCCCTCGCCTACCTCGTCCTGACCGGCGAGGAGGCGGGGTCGATCCTCCTCACCCTGTCGTTTGTCGCCCTCCTCATCGTGGGCGCCTATCTGGCCCTCCTCGCCCGCCGCCACGGCCCCCGCCCGCAGGACCGCCCCGACCCCGAGCCCGACGACGAGGACACCGAGGTCGGCTACTTCCCCTCGAGTAGCATCTGGCCCTTCGTGGGAGCCTGCGGGGTGGTCGTGCTGGCGGTGGGCCTGGTGTTCGGGGTCTGGCTCACGCTGTTCGGCGGCCTGCTCGTCGGCACCGCCACGCTGGGCCTCGCCCTCGAGGCCAACGCCAAGGCCTGACCCAAGGGACCGTCCTGACCTGCTCCAACATGCGCTGTTGGAGTGTTGGAACGGGAGGTGGCGCGCTCGTTGGAAGAGGCGAGCGGGCCTCGCGTCAGTCGCGACGGCGCAGCCACCGGCCCATCGTCGCCGGGCGGCGGGCCGAGCCCAACGCCAGCGCCGCCAGCCCCACCACCACGAGGGACAAGGCAAGGCGGAACTGCCCGACGGGATCGGCGCCGGTGCGGGCCAGTGAGCCGACCGCCGCGGGCGACGGGACCGGGACGGCGACCGCCGTGGGCGCGGCGAGGGTGGTAGTGGTCACGTCGGTTGCGACCAGGGCGGGGACGGCGGCGACGGGCACGGGGGAGGGCGGGGCGAGGGGGGGCACGACCGGCGGAGCGGACGGCGGAGTCGGTGGCGGCGGGGTCGGTGGCGGCGGGGTCGGTGGCGGCGGAGGCGTCAGCGCGGCGGTCAGCGTGAGGGTGATGGAGTCCGTGGCGACCGCCTGGCGGCCGGCGGCGTCGACGGCGGTGGCCGTGGTGGTGAACGTGCGGGTGTCGCCGGCGTTGCCGAAGAACTCGATGGGGAAGGTGCAGCTGTAGGTGCCCCCCGGCTGCAGCGGTTGAGGCAGCCGGCACGTGCCCCTCCCGTTCAGGTCGTCGTCCACCAGCGAGACGAGGGTGAGCGGCTGGCCGGACGTGTTTGTGACCGACACGCTCGACAGGAACGTGCCGCCGGGCGCCGGCCTGGTGAGCGAGTCGGCCCCTTGGTCGACGGTGATCGTCGGCGGCGGGAGCGGGGGCGGCGTCGGGCTGGTGACGGACACGGTGGCCGACCCGGTCGCCGAGACCGGCGTGCCTCCGGGGACGGAGGCGGTGACGGTGACGGTGTCGGTCTGGCTGGCGCCCGCCACGCCGGTGAACTGACCGGGGAAGGTGCAGGAGTACTGGCCGCCGCCCGGCGCGAGGGTCGCTCCGGCCGCGCACGACCCCCGGCCGGCCAGGTCGCCGTACACGTCGTCGGTGATCGCGGTGATCGTCACCGGCGTGGCGCCCGTGTTGGTGACGACGACGCCGAACGTGAAGGTGCCGCCCGGCGCCGGCAGGCTCGCCGGGTTCGCCGTCTTGGCGACGGTGATCGACGCGGCGGGAGCGGCCGTGACCACCACCGTCTCGGCCGGGTCGTTGCAGGCCGTGGTGCCGGGGCTGTTGTTGGCGTCGCCGCTGTAGGAGGCGATCCATCGGTAGGTGCCCGGGGCGGTGGGCGTGAACGAGCCCGACGTGTAGGACCCGTTGCCCGCGACCGGCACCGTCGAAGTGAACACCGGCGGGCCCGCGCAGGTGGCGTCGTTGGGACCGTAGAGGTTGAACGTGATCGTCCCGGTAGGGCTGGTACCACCCGTCAGCGTGGCTGTGTCGAAGACCTGCCCTCCGATGGCCACCCCGGGCGAGGCGGTGGTCGTGAGGGTGGGGGCGCCCCCGCCCGCAGGCGTCACCACGACCGCCTCGGCCGGGTCGTTGCAGACCGTGGGACCGGCGGGGAGGTTGTTGGCGTCGCCGCTGTAGGAGGCGATCCAGCGGTAGGTGCCCGGGGCGGTGGGGGTGAACGAGCCCGACGTGTAGGACCCGGCGCCGGCGACCGGCACCGTCGACGTGAACACCGGCGGGCCCGCGCAGGTGGCGTCGTCGGGACCGTAGAGGTTGAACGTGATCGTCCCGGTCGGGTTCGTACCGCCGGTCAGGTTGGCCGTGTCGAAGACCTGCCCACCGACAGCCACCCCGGGCGAGGCGGTGGTCGTGAGGGTGGGGGCGCCCCCGCCCGCAGCCGTCACTACGACCGCCTCGGCGGGGTCGTTGCAAGCCGTCGGCCCGGCCGCGTTGTTGTTGGCGTCCCCGCTGTAGGAGGCGGTCCAGCGGTAGGTGCCTGGGGCGATGGGCATGAACGACGCCGACTGGTACTGGCCGTTGCCCGCGACCGGCACCGTCGAGGTGAACACCGGCGGTCCCGCGCAGGTGGCGTCGTTGGGACCGTAGAGGTTGAACGTGATCGTCCCGGTGGGGTTGTTGCCTCCGGCGAGGACGGCGGTGTCGAAGACCTGCGCTCCGACGGGGACCCCGGGCGAGGCGGTGGTCGTGATCGTGGGGTTGGCGGGCTGCGGCCCGACCTGCGTCACCACGACCTGCTCGGCAGGGTCGAGGCACGGGGTCGGGCCCTCGCCCAGGTTGTTGGCGTCGCCGCTGTAGGTGGCCCGCCAGCGGTAGGTGCCGACGACCGTCGGCGAGAAGCTGCCCGACTGGTACTGGCCGTTCCCGTTCACCGGGACCGTCGAGGTGAACACCGGCGCGCCCGCACAGAGGTCGTCGCCCGGGCCGTGCAGGTCGAACGTGATCGTCCCGGTCGGG
The DNA here is from genome assembly GCA_036260255.1 of Acidimicrobiales bacterium. GTDB lineage: Bacteria > Actinomycetota > Acidimicrobiia > Acidimicrobiales > AC-14 > DASZJY01. The sequence continues at coordinate 6,638 of DATAAF010000021.1, forward strand.
TTGAACCCGCCCGCCAACGTGGCGGTGTCGAAGATGACGCCCCCGGCGTGGGGCGACGCCACCGTGCTCAGGACGGTCTGGGCACGGGTCACCTCGACCGTCTCGGCAGGGTCGTTGCACGCGGTGGGCCCGGCGGGCAGGTTGTTGGCGTCGCCGCTGTAGGTGGCGATCCACCGGTAGGTGCCGGCCACCGAGGTGGTGAACGGCTCGGAGTTCACCGAGGTGCCGGTGACGGGCACCGTCGACGTGAAGATCGGGGGCCCCGCGCACGTCGCGTCGTTGGGGCCGAAGAGGCTGAAGGTGATCGTGCCGGTGGGGTTTGCGGCACCCAGCAGGTTGGCGTTGTCGAAGATCTGCCCGCCCACCTCGACCGACCCCGAGGCGGCGGTGACGAGGGTGGGCTGCACCTGGGCGACCGCCGGCCCGGAGCCGACGGCGGGGCCACCCAGGGCGACGGCGAGCAGGAGCAACAACCAGGTTCCCCGGTTCCGCACCACTGGACCCCCTGCCGCCCCGAAACGGTCGGGGCACCCTAGCAAAGGCCGCCGTTCTCAGCCCGTCTCTTCGACCTCCTCGTAGCCCCCTCGGGGGGTGCGGCGGATGCGCGAGCCCACCGGGCCCTCCGTGGGGTGGGCCCCCGAGCGGGCCAGCCCCCGGCAGGCGCTGCGGGTGACGAAGAAGACCGCGACCGGCCCGGCCACGGCCATGATGCGGAACAGGTTCGTCACCCTCTCGGGGGCGACCCTGAAGATGTTGGAGAGGATGTCGTTGCCGCCGGCGAAGAACAGCACCAGGTAGAAGGCCAGCACCGCGGCGCCGAACGCCGTGCGGTTGGGGGCGTCGCGCGGCCGGTCGAGCAGATTGTGCGACGCCCGGTCCTTGGTGAAGCGCCGCTCGAGGAACGGCCACAGGTACATGCCCACGAAGGTGAGCCCGGGCAGCAGGGCGCCGGGGAAGAAGGGGTTGGCGACGGTGAACCCGAAGGCGCGGATCTCCCAAGGGGGCATGATCCGCAGCCCGCCGTCGAGCCAGCCCACGTACCAGTCCGGCTGGGACCCGGCGGTGGACGCCGCCGCCTGGGCGGGGTCGTACGGGCCGTAGAGCCACACCGGGTTGATCTGGGCCAGCCCGCCGAGCCCGGCCAGGACCGCGGCGACGATGAAGAAGAGGCCCACCGACTTGAGCGCATAGGTGGGCCACATCCGGGAGCCGACGATGTTGTCCTCGCGGCGTCCCGGGCCCCGGAACTGGGTGTGCTTCTGCCGCCAGAGGATCGCCAGGTGGGCGCTCAGGAGACCGACGATGAGGGCGGGCAGCAGCATCACGTGGAGGACGAAGAACCGGGGGATGAACTGGACGGCGGGGAACTCGCCACCGAAGAACAGGAAGGCCAGCCAGGTGCCGATCACCGGCACCGACATGGCGATCGAGTACGCCACCCGCACGCCGGTGCCCGACAACAGGTCGTCGAGCAGCGAGTAGCCGAAGAACCCGTTGGCGATCGACAGCAGCAGCAGGGTCACGCCGACCATCCAGTTGACCTCGCGGGGCCGACGGAACGCCCCGGTGAAGAACACCCGGCACAGGTGGAGCACGAGGGCGGCGATGAACACCAGCGCCGCCCAGTGGTGCATCTGGCGCATGACCAGTCCGGCGCGGACGCCGAAGCTGATGTCGAGCGTCGACGCATACGCCGCCGACATCTTCACGCCCTCCAGCGGGGCGTACTCGCCGTGGTAGACGACCTCCTCGGAGGCGGGGACGAAGAAGAACGTGAGGTAGACGCCCGTCACGATGAGGACCACCAGGCAGTAGAGGGCGACCTCGCCGATCATGAACGACCAGTGGTCGGGGAAGACCTTGCGCAGGGCGGTACGGGTGAAGTTGGTCCCGCCCACGCGGTCGCCGACCCAGGCGATCGTGCGGCGGATCACCCCGTGCCTCGGCGCATCAGCGGGTCCAGTACCCGGGCCCGACGGGCTCGTCGAAGTCGGCCTGGGCCACGAGGAACCCCTCGGGGTCGAGGGCCAGCGGCAGCTGCGGCAGCGACCGGGTGGCCGGGCCGAACAGCGGCCGGGCCCCGTCGAGGACGTCGAACGTCGACTGATGGCACGGGCACACCAGCTCGTGGGTCGGGGCCTGGTAGAGGCCCACCGGGCACCCGACGTGGGTGCAGATCTTCGAGTAGGCGACGTTGCCCTCGGGCGTCCACGTCTCCCTGCCCTTGCGGTGCCGGATGCGCTCGGGCTCGACCCGCACGAGCACGGCCTGGGCGTCGGCCGCCTCGGCGTGCCCCTCGGGGAAGACGGTGAGGACGCCGTCCGGCGTGACCGTGTCGGCCCGCACCAGGCGTCCCTCCTGGTCGATGAGCCTGACTCCCGGGTGCCAGGCGGTACGGCGCAGGCGGTCGCCCGGGCTGGGCCCCAGCGAGCGCACGGGGAACAGGGCGGCCAGGCCGAGGGCCCCCGCCGCCCCCGCCAGCAGGCGCCCGAGGAAGCGGCGCCGGCCCAGCCCGGCGTCGCTCTCGAGGGCCGCGCCCACCCCCTCCCGCTCCTCTTCGCTGGCCTCCAGCTCCTTGCGCTCTTCGGTGACCTCCTGGTCGCCGAGCAGGTGGCGCCCCCACAGCACCAGGCCCACGCCCACCCCGCCGAGGGACAGGAACAGCAGCGCCCCCTCGCCCTGGGGCTGCCCGCCGCTCACGTAGACGCCGGCCAGGGCGAGCGCGGACACGGTCGCCACGACGAAAGCCACGGCGATGCGCCGCTCGGCCATGCGCACGCGGCGCGCCCGCTCGTCCTCCTCCTCGTCGGCGAGGCGCTGGTCGCGGTCGGCGTCGGCGTCGGCCACGTCAGTCGGTCGTCCCGATCCAGCGGATGGCGATCAGCATGAGGCCGAGGCCCACCAGCCAGGCCACGAACCCCTCGGGGAGGGGGCCGAGGTGCCCCAGCCCCAGCCCTCCCTCGTCACGGGGATGCTGCAGGTACTCCACGTAGCGGACGACCGACGCCAGTTGGTGCTCGTCCAGCGCGTCGGGGCCGAACACGGGCATCCTCCCCGGCCCGATGCGCACGGCCTCGGCCACCTGGGTGGGCGTCGCCTTCTGGAGGTTCGGGGCGATGATGGCGTGGCCCAGCGCGCCGCCCGCGCCGGCCGAGCTGTGGCAAGCGGCGCAGTTGTTGGCGAACAGCTCGTTCCCCGTGGGGAGGTGGCCGGTCGCGGGGTCGACCTTCGGTATCTCCGGGCCGGGGCCGAGCGACGCCACGTAGGCGACGAGCTGGTCGATCTCGGCGCGGGTGTAGGCGGGGCGCTTCCGCAGGGCCTGGGCGCGCGGCTCGTCGAGGGGCATGCGCCCGGTGGAGAGGTAGAAGTCGGCGCTGGCGGCGCCGACGCCCACCAGCGAAGGTCCCCGGTCGGTGCCTTGGCCGTCGGTGCCGTGGCAGCTCGAGCAGCCGGTGAGGTAAAGCTGGCGACCGGCGGTCTCCGCCGGGCCGGCAGGCCCGGTCTGGGCCGCCGCCCCAGCGCCGACGACGGAGGCGGCCGCCATGCCCAGGCCGGTGGCGGCCACCAGGGCGGCCGCCACCCGCCACCCCCGCCGGTCGCCCCGGGCGCTCATTGCAGCACGTAGATCGTCGCGAACAGGGCGATCCACACGACGTCGACGAAGTGCCAGTAGTAGGAGACGACCTCGACCGCCGGCGTCTCTTCGGCGCCGAAGCGCGGGTTGGCGGCGCGGCCGAGGAGGACCACCATCGCCAGCATGCCCCCGAGCACGTGGAGGCCGTGGAAGCCGGTGGTGAGGTAGAAGGCCGAGCCGTAGCTGTGAGAGCCGATCGAGAACGACGCCTCGGCGTACTCCCGGGCCTGGTTGGAGAGGAAGACGGCGGCAAGCACGAGGGTGGCGCCGACCCACAGGCGGAAGCGGCGGCGATCGCCGCGCCCCAGCGCCCGCACGCCGAGCTGGATCGTGCCGCTCGAGGCGACCAGGGCGGCGGTGAAGGCCCCGGCGACGACCGGCTGCAGCTCGACACCGTGCGGGGGCCACTCATCGGTGGACAGCGCCCGCAGCGTGAAGTAGGCGGCGAACAGGCCGCTGAAGAACATGAGCTCGGAGGCGAGCCAGACGACCGTCCCGACGGTGAGCACCGACGAGTGCCCGCTCGGGCCCTCGGCGCCCGGGCCGGCCGTGTCGGTCACCGTCTCGATAGCTCGTATCTACCGCGCCGGGCCGGGGGCCACCACCCGGCTCCGCCGCTCACCTCTCGACGTTCAACCGCCCTTGCATGCCCTCGCCCTGGAAGTTCTTGTCGTAGAACGTGAAGAAGTCGAGCCCCTTCGGCGGCTCGGTGACCCTGAACCTGATCTCCACGGTCTGGCCCGGCTGCACGTCCTGGTCGATGCCGAGGAAGCTGAGGGTGAAGTTGTGGACCTGGTCGCCCTCGTTCTTGAGCGTGAACGAGACCTCGTCGCCCACCCTCGCCTGGAGCTCCTCCGGATCGAAGTGCGGCTTCGGGTCGGATCTGGCAACCACGTCGGCGGTGGCGCCTCCCACCCTCCGGCCTTCGTCGTCGTCACCGTCGCCGCAGCCGGCCAGCCCGACGACCAGCGCGACCAGCACGACCAGTCCCGAACCGAACCTCTTCAACCGCATGGCAAACCCCCCGTGGAAGCGCCGCACCCAGGCCAGCGGTCACTGGCGGGTCGCTATAGTACGCGAAACCCTGTCTCGCCCGTCGGGTCCTCGTCGGCGACGTCGACGCCCGTGACGTCGGCGCTGGACGGGCCCTCCCGGCACCACCGCACCAGGCGTTCCACCGCCTCCGCGTCCCCCTCGAACCACGCCTCGACCTCGCCCCCGGGCGTGTTGCGGATCCAGCCGGTCACGCCCGCCGCCCGCGCCTCCTCCCGGCACGAGTCGCGGAAGAAGACGCCCTGCACGCGGCCGGAGACGACGACGCGCCGGGCGATCGGCTCAGCCACCGGCGCCCGCGGGACGTGCCTCCGGGTCGAGCTGGGCGAGGAACTCGGCGCACCGGCGCTCCTCGTCCACCTCGCCGATGGCGCCGGCGGCGCGGCCCAGCCCGGCGAGGGAGCGGAGGAACCCCCGGTTCCCTTCGTGCCGCCACCGGACGTAGCCCGAGCCGCGCCAACCCGACTGGCGCAGGCGGTCGAGGCCCCGGTGGTAACCGACCCGGTAGCAGGCGTACGCCTCCACGTCGTCCCGGGCCAGGTCACCGAGCGCGGCCCACGCTTCGAGGGACCGGGGCCAGCGGGCGACCACCGCCGCCACCGCCTCACGGCGGCGCTCGGGGGGCTCGGCGAGGGCGGCGGCCAGGGCGGCGGTGGACTCGGCCGGCTCCGGCTCGAGCACCGTCTCCGGCACCCCCGAGTGCATCGTCACGGAGTGCTCCTCTGACATCGGCGACAACGTAGTGCGCGAACGCCGCTCGCTCCTCGGTCGCCGGCCGCCGGGCGCCGCCGCAGGCGGCCTCTCCGGTTGGCCGAACGCCGGCCGAAGGCCGGCATCCCCGGGGGGTCAGGAGGGGGGCCCGCCCCCCTCCTGGGGCAAGGGCCCGCCCCCCTCCTGCAAAGGCCAGGGGTAGGACGCCAACGCCGACCACTGCTCGGCGCCCATGGACTGCCAGACCCAGAACGACGCCCCCCTGGCGCCGCCCCGGCGGGCGACGTCGAGGAACCTGGTGGTCTCGTCGGCGGTGGGCGGGCCGGCCCGTCCCCCCTCGGGAGCCATGTCGTAGCCCTGGCCGATGACGTGCACGGGGCGGAGGCTGCCCAGGCGCTCGATCGCCTGGGCCGCCGCCTGGCCCGGCTCGGTGCAGCCCCAGTAGACCATGGCCGCGAACGCGTCGAGGTACGGGGCCAGGGCGGCGTAGGGGTAGGCGCTCCACAGCGTGTCCGTCGGGCGGTAGACGGTGCCCACCACGAGGCGCGACCCCGCCGCCCGCCGCACCAGCCCCAGGTACACGCGCGCCCGCCGGGCGGTGAGGGCGACGCCTTCCGACGACCGCTCGATGTCGGGGCTGAAGCCGTCGAGCGTCGAGCCGTCGGGCCCTTTCCACGCGAGAGCGTCGGCCGACCACCCGGCGTCGGCCACCGGGTCCCAGAGGTACGGGAAGCCCCAGCCGATGACCTGGAGCCCCCGGGCATGGGCCCGCGGCACCAGGTCGGCGAGGACGTCAGCGGCGTAGAACCCGTCCTTGGAGTCCCCCACCCTGACCCAGAGCTGGCGCAGGCCGGCCGCCACCGCCCGGTCGACGATGGCGGCGGCGTCGCCGCCCTCGCTCTGGCGGTACTTCCACAGCCACATACCCTTGCCCTCGAGGGCGCCGAGATCGTCGGTGCCGCCCGCCGGGGGCAGCGGTTCGGGCAGCTGGGCCTCGGGCACCAGCACCGGCGGTCGCCAGGGCCGGGGCGGAGGGGGACCAGGGCGGGGTGGCCGGGGAGGCGGTGGGCACCCGGGCAGCGGGAGGGCCACCGGGCCGGCGGGCGCCAGGGTTGGCACCGGGCCCTCGGGGGCGGGGGGCGGCGGCGGGGGGACGTCGGCGACGTCGCCCGGAACGGGGAGCGGTCCGCTCTCCACCGCCCGGCTCTCCACCGCCCGGGCCTCTTGGCGGGCGTCGGCGGCGGCGGGGTCATCGGAGCGCTCGACCGCCACCGCAGAGGCGGCGCCGAGGAGGATCAGCGCGGCAAGGGCCACGACGACCGCCCGCCGGTCGCTCGTCGGTGCCCGACCGACCTTGGGCGTCAGGTTACCGCCGGGGCCGGGCTGAACCCGCTGCGCTGCAGGAAGGCGAGGCGTCGCTCGACGGTTCGCTGCCAGGCGTCGAGGTCGACGACGAACTGCTCGCGGTCGCCGTCCTCATAGGCGTGCTCCAACTCGTCGAACGCGGCGTCTTCGGCATCGAGGAGGGCCCGATACCGGGCCAAGAAGTGCTCGTTGACCACCTCTTCCAGTGTCATGGGCACCATCCGTGGTTCGTCCGTCGGGTTCGCCGACGAAGGTACCTCGGTGCCGCACCGGTGCCAACGACACCCCCCGGCCATCGCACCACCGGGCC
>DATAAF010000022.1:0-11335 GCA_036260255.1 Acidimicrobiales bacterium
CCCCCCCCCCCGACAACCCCCCAAACCGTCCGACGTCGGGCGGCTCCGCCGCGATCGTTCCTCTTGTGACACCGGTGAGCCGCACAGGGAGCGGCGGCGCCGGAGGGTGTCAGGGCAGGTGCAGGACGCCGTCCGCTTCGCGGGCCAGGCCGTCGGCGACGAGGGTGGCGGCGACCCGGCGGGCCCGGTCGGGCTCCGACGGCCAACCGCAGGTCACCGCCAGGTCGCCGAGGGCCAGCGGCCCCCGGCGCAGGACGGCGACCAGCCGGCCCCGGCCCTGGCGGTCGGAGCCGGCGAAGGCGGACCGGCGGCCGCCGGTCCCAGCGGTGCCGGCGGCCGGGTCGGGGCCCGCCCATCCCGCCGCCGCCCACGCGCACGCCCCGGAGACGGGGCAGCGATCGCACGCCGGCGCCCGCTTCGTGCAGGTCGTCGCGCCAAGGTCGACCAGGGCCTGGTTCCACGCCCACCCCGACCCCGCCGGTACCACCCGGTCGGCGGCCGCCTGGGCCTCGGCAGCGGTGAGGCGCCGCCCGGCAACGGCGCGGGCCAGCACCCGGGCGGTGTTGGTCTCGACCAGGCCGACGTCCGCCTCGAAGGCGTAGGCCAGCACCGCCCGGGCGGTGTACGGGCCGACTCCCGGGAGGGCGACGAGGGCGTCGAGGTCCGGGGGCAGCGCTCCGCCGTGGCGCTCGACCGCGACCTGGGCCGCCCGGTGCAGGTTGAGGGCGCGCCGGTTGTAGCCGAGACCCTCCCACGCCTGCAGCACGTCGCCGGCGGGTGCGGCGGCGCAGGCGGCGGTGGACGGGAAACGGGCCAGGAACGCGTGCCAGCGCGGCACCACCCGGGCGACCTGCGTCTGCTGGAGCATCAGCTCGCTCACCAGCACGGCCCACGGGGCTCGGGTCGTGCGCCAAGGCAGGTCGCGGCGGTGGGACTCCCACCACCCCAGCACCGCGGCCTGGAACGGGCTCAATGCAGGCGCCGGCACCAGTACACGAAGGTCTGGTAGGGCACCTCGAGCGGCGCGGGCTCGTCGGCGACGACGCCGGCGACCCGCCGGAGCACGTCGGACCGCTCGTGTTCGGGCAGCACGGCCACCCAGCTGGTGGTGGCGACCCAGTCGACCACTGCGCCGTGGTCCAGGCGGCGGGCGTAGGGGAACCGGCGCTCCTCCAACGCGCCGAAGCGGCGGGTGCGTTCGAGGGCGTGGCGCCACCGCCCGGTCCGGAACCGGGGCACCGAGGCGGCCAGCGGGTCGAGCACCTTGCCCAGCCGGCCCACCCAGGGGACCGACCACACCAGCTCGTTCCACACCAGCCCGAGGCCGCCGCCGGGCCGGAGGACCCGATGGATCTCGGCCACCGCCCGGTCGCCCGAGAACCAGTGGAACGCCTGGGCGGCGACCACCGCGTCGGCGGCGGCGGCCGCCAGCGGGATCGCTTCAGCCGTCCCGCCGACCACGTGGGCGGCGGGCACGGCGCACGCCAGCTCCGTCCGCATGGCGACCAGAGGCTCGACGGCGATCAGGCGGGCGCCGGTGGGGACCAGCGCCCGGGTGAGCTTGCCGGTGCCCGCCCCCAGGTCGACGACCGTCGTCGCCGGGCCGAGGGCCAGAGCGACGACGAGGGCGTCGACGGCGGCGGCAGGGTACTCGGGGCGGGCCCGCTCGTAGGCGCCGGCCGAGCTGAACCCCCGTGCGGCGACGTCGTGCACGGCCGGTCGGGCCCGCTCGCCGTGCTCGGCCACGCCCCGCCAGCGTAACGACGCCGACCTATCGTCTCCGCCGGGATGGTCGAGCTCGGGCTGCGCAACGACGTCTACCGCCGCCCCCTCACGACCGCCCTCGACCGGCTCGGGCTGGGCGAGGGCTGGACCTGCGCGGACGTGGGCGCCGGCGGTGGTGATGTGAGCGTCGCCCTGGCCGAGGTGGTCGGTCGGGACGGGAGGGTCTACGCCATCGACAGCGACCCCCACGCCCGCGACCTGGTGGCCGAGGCGGCCGCCGCCCACAGCCAGATCGTCGCCATCACCCAGGCGGCCGAGGAGCTCCTGCTCCCCGAGCCCGTCGACCTCGCCTTCTGCCGGTTCCTGCTGATGCACGTGCACGACCCCCTGGTCGTGCTGCGCCGCATGGGGCGGGCGGTGCGCCCGCGACGCTGGCTCGTCGCCCAGGAGCCGGTCACGACGGCCGGACGGGTTGGAGGGAGGGCGCTCTCCATGCCCGACGCCCGCCACCCCGACGTGGGCGCCGTGCTCCCCGCCCTGGTGCGCGATGCCGGCCTGGAGATCGTCGACGCCTGGGCCGAGGCCCAGGCCGGCGTCGGGCCCGGCCCCGTCTCCGGCTACCTCGCCCACCTCACCGGCGTCGACCCCGGCGACGATCCCGTCGTCCTCCCCCCGCTGGTGACGGTGGTGGCCCGCCGCCCCTGAACCCGCGGGAATTGGGTGACGAAAGCGGTTGAAAAGCAACCGCTGAGCGCGCCAGAAGCGCCCGGTCACTCCTCGACGGTGAGCTGGCGCAGATAGAACCAGTAGGTCCGCCAGCGGACGACGCCCGTCGCGGGCAGTCCGATGAGGTGCCAGAACATCCGCCAGGTCTCCCGGTAGCCGTGGCGGCGCCCGTACTTGTCCCGCTTGGTCCGGTGGGTGACGCCGTGGAGGATGCGGGCGGTGCTGGGAAGCCGGCCTTCGGCGATCACCTCGTTGATCATGATCTCGATCGAGTAGCCGCTGCGCTTGTGCGGGGGCACCGCGTCCCACACCCACCGCGGGACGAGCCGCTCCCCGGTGGTCGGGGCGAGGCGCAGGACGAGGGGGTTCCAGAGCCCGTAGTCGAACCACCCGACCGAGAGGGCGGCCCGTCCCTCGAGCCACGGTTCGCAGATGGCCTCGAGGTGGCCGGCGGTGAGGCCGAGGAGGTCGGCGTCGCAGAACAGGAACGCCTCGGCGTCGCTCGCCGCCACTCCGGCCTCCAGGGCGTGGGCCTTGGACCCGCCCTCGGGGGCCTCCCGGGGCACGAGCTTGGCCCCGGCGGCGGCGGCCGCCTCGGCGGTGCCGTCGGTGGAGCCGTCGTCCACCACGATCACCTCCCTGACGTGGCGGCACCCGCGGCACGCCTCGACGACGGCGGCCACGGTGGCCACCTCGTTTCGGGCGGGGACGACGGCGTCGATGGTGCGCGACTGGCGCTCGTCCGGAGACACCTCGGCCGATCGTAGGTCGCGTGTCCCGACGACCGGGCTTGGGAAGAACGATCGACGAGGAGGCGACCCATGCCGGCCCGAGAGGAGATGCCGTCCACCGTCCGGCGCTCGTCGGCCAAGGCCCAGCGCACGTGGGCCAAGGCTCACGACAGCGCGGTCGAGACCTACGGCGAAGGTGAAGCGGCCCACCGCACCGCGTTCGCCGCCCTCAAGCACACCCACCAGAAAAAGGGCGACCGGTGGGTGGCCAAGGACGAGAAGGGCCCGTCCGACCCCCGTTCCACCCGATCGACCGACGAGAAGCGCAGGGGCGAGGGTGAGACGTTCGGCGGTGTGGACGTGTACGGGAGCACCAAGCAGGAGCTGTACGAGCGGGCCAGGGAGTTTGGCGTGCCCGGTCGCTCACGCATGTCCAAGGAGGAGCTGGCCCGCGCCATCGCCGGCAAGGGCGGCTGAGCGCGGCCGAGGCTATTCGACGACGTCGCCCAGGCGGTCGACCTGGACGCCCTTCTCCTCCAGCCAGTCGATGGCCGCCTCGACGGCGTCGTGCTCGCCGGCCAGCTCGCAGACGATCCAGCCGACCGTCTCCTCGACGTTGGCCCGGCGGATGTTGGGCAGGACGTCGAACTCCCGCACCAGCCGGCCGAGCAGCGGCTGCTTGATGAGCTCCTCGGGGAAGGTCAGCTTGACCCGCACGTTGGCCATGGGCCTCGAAGCATGACCAGCGCCGGCCGATCCGTCCAGCCCGTTCGGGCCCGGTAGCCCAAGAGCCGCGTTCAGGTTGCCCGAGCGGAAGCCCTCCAGGTCGAGCGTGACACGCGAGTAACCGGCGGACTTCACCGCCGCCACCACCTCGGCCCGCTGCTCGACCGCTCCGCCCAGCTCGGTGGGGTCCAGCTCGATGCGGGCCACCTCGCCGTAGTGGCGCACCCGCAGCTGCCCGAAGCCCAGCGCCCGCAGCGCCGCCTCGGCCCGGCCCACCCGGTCGAGCGTCGTCAGGGTGACCGGCGTGCCGTAGGGGACACGCGAGGCCAGGCACGCGGCGGCCGGCTTGTCCCACGTTCGCAGGCCCAGGGCCCGAGAGGCCGCCCTCACGTCGGCCTTGGTGAAGCCGGCGTCGACGAGGGGAAAGGCGGCGCCCCGCGCCGCCGCCGCCTCCTGGCCGGGACGGTGGTCGCCCAGGTCGTCCACGTTCGTCCCCAGCACGACCGTCGATCCCTCGGCCTCGGCCAGCGGCACCAGGGCGTCCATCAGCGCCGACTTGCAGTGGGCGCAGCGGTCGCCGGCGTTGGCCACGTACTCCGGCCGCTCCAGCTCGTCGGTCTGCACCATCGTCCACCGCAGGCCCCACTCGGCCGCCAACGCGGCGCAGTCGTCCCGCTCGGTCGGCGCCAGCGAGGGTGACACCGCGGTCACCGCCTGGGCGTCGGCGCCCAGCGTGTCGGCCGCCACCCAGGCCAGGAAGGCCGAGTCGGCCCCCCCGCTGAACGCCACCGTCACCCGCCCCAGCTCCCGGAGGCGGGCCCGGAGCCGCGGGAGGTCACCCACGGCGGGAACGCTCGCCGGCGGCGGACACGTCGCCCCCCAGGTAGGCGGCCCGCACCGACTCGTCGTTCAGCAGGGCGGCGGCGGCGTCGGAGCGGACGACCCGACCGGTCTCGAGCACGTAGGCGCGGTCGGCTCGCTGGAGGGCCTGGACGGCGTTCTGCTCGACGAGGAGGATCGTGGTCCCCTGCTGGTTGATCTCCGTGAGCACGGCGAAGATCTGGCTCACCAGCTTGGGGGCCAGGCCCATGGACGGCTCGTCGAGGAGCAGCAGCCGGGGGCGGGCCATGAGCGCCCGGCCGATGGCCAGCATCTGCTGCTCACCGCCGGACAGGGTTCCGCCCGCCTGCGACCTGCGCTCGGCGAGGCGTGGGAACAGCCCGTACACCCGCTCCAGGTCCGGCGCCAGGGCATCCTTGCCGCCCTTGCGGCCATAGGCGCCCATCTCCAGGTTCTCGACGACGGTCATGCCGGGGAAGATCCGCCTTCCCTCGGGTGCCTGGGAGATCCCGAGCTGCACCCGCTTGTGGGCAGGGACGCCGAGGAGGTCGCGGCCCTCGAAGCGGATGGCGCCCGACGTCACCGGGCGCACACCGGAGATCGTCTTCAGGGTGGTCGACTTCCCGGCGCCGTTGGCCCCGATGAGGGCGACGATCTCCCCTTCGCCGACGTCGAGGGAGAGGCCCTTCAGCGCCTCCACCTTCCCGTAATGGACGTGGACGTCCTCCAGGGTGAGGAGCACCGGCTCAGTCGCCGTCCGTGGGAGTGCCGAGGTAGGCCTCGATGACGCGGGGATCGCTCTGCACCTCGGTGGGGAGCCCCTCGGCGATCTTCTGCCCGAAGTCGAGCACCGCCACCCGGTCGGAGATGCCCATCACCAGGCTCATGTCGTGCTCGATGAGCACCACCGTCAGCCCGGTGTCGCGCAGGTCGCGGATGAGCCCGATGAGCTCCTGCTTCTCCACCGGGTTCATGCCCGCCGCCGGCTCGTCGAGCAGGAGGACGGAGGGCCGGGTGGCCACCGCCCGGGCGATCTCCAGGCGACGCTGGTCGCCGTACGGGAGGTTGCGGGCGAGGTCGTCGGCCCGGTGCGAGATCCCCACCAGGGCCAGCAGCCGGTGGGCCTCGGCGCGGGCCTCACGCTCCTCCCGGCGATGGCGGGGCAGCCCCAGCAGCGCTCCTGGCACACTCGTGCGGTGGCGGGCGTCGGCGCCGACCATGACGTTCTCGAAGGCGGTCATGTTGGGGAACAGCCGGATGTTCTGGAACGTGCGGGCCACGCCCGCCTGGGTGACCTCGTGGGGCCGGCGCCCGGTTATACGCCGCCCGGCCAGCTTGATGTCGCCCCCGACCGGGCGGAACACCCCGGTGACGCAGTTGAACACGGTGGTCTTGCCGGCGCCGTTGGGCCCGATCACCGCGTAGATCTGCCCTTGCTCCACCGCCAGGTCGACGTCCTGCAGCGCCGCCACGCCGCCGAACTCCATGGATAGGTCGGAGAGCTCGAGCACCACGCCGTCGCCCACCTGGGCGGCCGTCGCCGCCGCGGTGTCGGCCAGCTCGGCCTTGGCCGCCGAGGCCAACGTGGCGACCGCCGCCTCGGCCGACTCGGGCTGCCCGTCGCCGTCGACGGACGAGGGCCCCGGCGAGGTCACGGGCGCCGCCGCCACCACCTCCTCGACGCCGACGAGGGCGCTGCTCTCCACGGTGGCGCCCATCCCGCCGGCGCCCGACGCGTCGGCCAGCTCGGCCGCCCGCTGTCGGCTCGGGAGGAGCCCCTGGGGCCGGAAGATCATCATGAGGATCAGAGCCAGGCCGAACAGCAGCACCCGGTACTCGGTGATCGACCCGGCGTGCCCGCCGGTGACCGTGTTCAGCCAACGGGTGACGGTGTCGCCGAAGGCGACCTCCCGGAGGTACTCGGGGATGAACGCCACGACGAACCCCCCGGCGATGACCCCGGGGACGGAACCCATGCCGCCGAGGACCACGCACGAGAGGATGAGGACGGAGAAGAAGAACAGGAAGTTGTCGGGGTTGATAAAGCTGACCTTGCTGGCGTAGAGCCAACCCCCCAGGCCGCCGGTGGAGGCGCCGATGGCGAACGCCCAGAGCTTCATCTTGAACGACGGGACCCCCATGGCCTCGGCCGCGTCCTCGTCCTCGCGCACCGCCGCCCACGCCCGGCCGACCCGCGACCGGTTCAGCCGGACGATCATCACCACGGTGAGGACGATGGCGGCGAGCGTCAGGTAGTAGTACGGCAGGGGGTCGAACGCGAACTCGGTCCCGAAGACCCCCGAGGGGTGGGGGATCCCGACGATCCCTCGGGCCTGCCCGAGCGCACCGGTGTTCAGGGCCACGATCCGGGCGATCTCGCCGAAGCCGAGCGTCACGATGGCCAGGTAGTCGCCCCGGAGCCGCAGCGTCGGAGCACCGAGGATGACGCCCGCGATCGACGCGACGAGGATGGCCAGCACCACCGCCTCCCAGGCCGTCCACCCGGCGGCGGTGGTGAGCTTGGCGGTGGTATAGGCGCCAACCGCATAGAACGCGACGTAGCCGAGGTCGAGAAGCCCGGCCTGGCCCACGACCACGTTGAGGCCCAGGGCCAGCAGCACGAAGATCCCGACCGGCGAGAACAGCACCGCCTGCCAGGTGGGCGACAGGCCGAGCGGGATCACGATGGCCAGCCCCAGCACGGCGAGGGACACGAGGGCTCTGACCCAGGGGGGCTGGCGCCCCCACCAACGGGCGACCCGGTCGACGACCGAGAACCGCCTCAGCACGCGGGTGACGGCCATCATGCGCGCGCCTGCCCGAGGCTCTCGCCGAGCAGCCCGGTCGGACGGAACATGAGGACCAGCACGAGGATCGTGAAGGCGAAAACGTCGCGCCACTCCGCCCCGAGGACCGCCGACCCCCAGTTCTCCAAAAGGCCGAGGACGATCCCTCCGAGGAGCGCCCCCCGGATGTTCCCGATGCCGCCCAGCACGGCGGCGGTGAACGCCTTGATCCCGGGCAGGAAGCCGATGTTGAAACGCGCCTGCTCGAAGAAGATGCCGAAGAGCGTCCCCGCCGCGCCGGCCAGCAGACCTCCCAGGAGGAAGGTGAGCATGACCACCCGGTCGATGTTCACCCCCATGAGGGAGGCCGTCTCCGGGTCCTGGGCGGTCGCCCGGATCCCCCGGCCCAGCCGGGACGTGGCCACGAAACGCTCGAGCGCCACCATGAGCAGGACCGCGGCGACAATCACCAGCACCTTGTCGGTACGGACGTTGGCCCCACCGATCTCGAACAGCTGGCGCTTCTCCAAGACCCGCGGGAACCCGAGGGCGTTGCGGCCGTAACGCAGGGCGAAGAGCTCCTGCAGGAACAGCGAGATCCCCACCGCGGTGATCAGGGCGGCCAGACGGGGTGCGTTGCGGCGGCGGAGCGGACGGTAGGCGATCCGCTCCATGACCACGGCCGCCCCTCCGGAGGCGGCCATCCCGGCGAGCATGACGATCAACAGCACCCAGACGAGGGCGAAGCCGGTCTTGGCCGGGTCGGCCGCGTCTATGCCGAGGCCATGCATGGCGAAGAGGCTGGCGAAGATGCCCACCATGAAGATCTCGGAGTGGGCGAAGTTGATCAGCCGCAGGACGCCGTACACCAGCGTGTAGCCGAGGGCGATCAGCGCGTAGATGGCCCCCAGGGTGAGCCCGTCGATGGTCTGGGGCCCGAACTGGTCGGCCAGGCAGCTGAAGCAGGCGGAAATCTAGGTCTCCCTCTGGGTGCCGTCGGGAGGGCGCCGTGCCCTCCCGATCGACAGCCGGTGGCGGGTCGCCCTATTGCACCTCGATCTGCTGGAGGGGGGCGATTCTGCCGTTCCTCACCTGGAAGACGAAGAACGTCTTCGACCTCAGGTTGCCGTTGGGCTCGAACTCGATGGTCTTCGACACGCCGTCGAGCCGGCCGAAGCCCTCCACGAACTGCAGGAGCTTGGCCCGGTCGGTGTTCCCCGCCTTTATGCCCTGGATGAGGATCTTGGTGGCGTCGTAGGCCTCGGGGGCGTAGAGGCCCGGCTCCTTGCCGGTCTTCGACCTGAAGCTGTCGTAGAAGGCCTTCAGGTTGCCGGTCGAGCTCTCGAGGGCCAGGTTGCAGGGACAGGACAGGCGGGCGCCCTCGGCCGCCTGCGGGCCGGCGGAAGTGACGAAGCCGGGGTCGAGGGAGCCGTCGCCGCTGACGAACTGGGCGTTGACGCCGGCGTCGGTGAGCTGCTTCTTGAGTCGCCCCGCCTCCGCGTAGTAGCCGCCGTAGAAGATGTGCGACGGGTTGGTCGCCCTCACCGCGTTGACCGTCGCCGAGAAGTCCTGGGCGTCGGGGTCGACGGTGAAGATCTGCGTGGTGGTCAGCCCCCTGGCCTTGGCGCCCCTGTCGACGTCCTCGGCCAGCGGCTTGCCGTAGTCGCTGTTGTCGTGGATGACGGCGATGCGGCTGGGCTTGGGGTTGGCGGTGTTCAAGTACGAGACCACCCCGTTGGCCTGCAGGGTGTCGTCGGCGATGACCCGGTGGAACACCGTGGCGTTGGGCACCACCGTGGGCAGGTCCTTGTTGGTTGCCGACGCGCTGACCATCACCAGCCCGGCGTCCTGCAGCGAGGGGAGTAGGGCCCGGGTCTCGCCCGAGAAGGCGGGGCCGACGATGCCGAGGACGTTGCGGTCGGTGATGAAGCGATCCTTGATCGTCGATGCCTGCGCCGGGTCGCCGGCGGTGTCGAACTCCGCCATCATGATCATGGGGCCGCCCTTGGCGTTCTCCTCCTCGATGGCGACCCTCATGCCGTCCCGGATGTTGATGCCCAGGTTGGCGTTGTCACCGGTGAGGGCGCCGACGAACCCGATGGTGTACATGTCGCCCGCCGCCGCCGTCGTGTTGGTGCCCTGACCTCCGGTGGTGGTCTCCTCGTCGTCGTCACCGCAGGCGGCGAGCACCAACGAGGAGACGAGCAGCACCGCCAGCATGCGCCATGCACCCAGCCGTACTCGAGACATGCCAACTCCCTTTCTGCCTCTGTCGAACCGGGACAGAGTACCGCCCGATCCGCGCCCGGACCGGTTGCCCCCGACGGTCAGGGAAGGGCGACCCGCCGAAGAACCTCGTTGATGGGTGCCAGCAGCCCGATCACGAAGGGGCCGAACTCGGCATACACGGCCGACGCGGTGTCGAAGCGCAGCTCGTGCACACACTGCTTGATCGCCACGGGGTCGTCGGCGAAGAGGGTGACGGCCCACTCCCAGTCGTCCAGGCCGGTCGACCCGGTGACCAGCTGGAGCACCCGCCCGGCGAACTCGCGGCCCTTGCGACCGTGGCCGTACATGAGCTGCTCCCGCTCCTCGTACGGCAGCGTGTACCAGTTGCCCACCGCGTCCCGCCGCTTGGACATCGGGTAGAAGCAGAGGACGCGCTTGCCCTCGGGCGGCAGCCGGGGGTGCAGCCGGGGCTCCAGCCGCTCGGGCGGCATCCCCCGGGCGTACTCCGACACCTCGGTGAGGGAGAGGTACGACGCGGTCAGATCGAGACCGGCGGTGATGAGGTCGGCCTGCAGCCGGTGCAGCCGCCAGAGGTCCGGCCCCAGCGCCATGACCCCCAGGTCGGCCTTGTGCCCCAGCACGACGAAGGGGACGACCTGGTGGTCGTCGGCCTCAGCCGCCTTCACCGCATTGACGACCGCTTCACGGTCGGTGACCGCGGTGACCCGCCAGAACAGATGAAGAACCGCCCATCCTTCGGACGGGCTCACGGCGCCTGCCGGCGCCGATGGGTCGCTCATGCAAGGAGTCTACGTAGAGCTCGGCGGCGCCAGGCCCGGGGCACGTTGCCGAAGACCCCGACGCCGGGCTCGACGAGGCGCCCGAAGGGCTTGCCTCGTCGGAACGCGGATGAGCGCCGCCGGAGGCGGCACGACGCAGTTAGACGCCCCCGAAGGGGCGTGCACGGCGCCAGGCCCGGGGCACGTTGCCGAAGGCCACTGCCCCGGCCCCGGGCCCGAAGGGGCCGTCAGGCCTTCTAGGCCTGAGCTATGCCGGCGCAGTCGAAGTACCCGAAGTCCTGGGCCCTCTCGCTGGCGCGCCGCTTGATCATGTCGACGTCGGCGAACGCCTCGTTCGCCTTGTCCTGCTGGTTGAGGCCCAAGGCCCGGGCGGCGGCGGTGTAGGACATGGCGAGGTTGTTGACGTCGGTGACGAACTGGCGGGCCGTCTCGAAGTCCTCCCCGGGAACCGGGAGGGCGTTCAGCCGGTCGTAGGCGCCGGACCACTCCTGCGACGCCCTCTCGGCCGTCTGCTGGTCGCGGGCGGTAAGCCCCTCGGTCTTGGAGAACGTCTCGCGGCAGATGGCGTCGGACTGCTCGATGTACCGCTGCTTCTCCGCACCGGGCTCGTCGCCGTCGCCACCACCGCACCCGGCCAGCCCCGCCAGAACCACCGCCAGCGCCAGTCCACCGACGAGCCGTGACCTCACAGCAGCACCTCCGTCCCCGAGAGCCGCGGGATGGTAGCAGCGGCGCGGGTTTTCGCGCCGCCCTCCGGACGCCCCCCCCCGCC
>DATAAF010000023.1:0-24071 GCA_036260255.1 Acidimicrobiales bacterium
GTTGACGACCCGAGTGGTCGTCAACTCGACAGAGGACGCCATCGGTACACCGAGCACGAGCCGGTCCCCGACGGGCCCGACCGGCCACAGCCCGAAAGACACGAGCTCGGCCCACGACGAGAAGGGGTCCTCGCCGCCGGCCAGCGCCCAGGCGACGGCGCCTCCCAGCAGCCAGAGCCGTGCGCCCGAGAAGACCCTGGCCTCGAGCTGGAGGCCGTCGTCCTCGACGGGCCCGGTGCCCACCAGCATGGCCAGGTTGAGGGCGGCCTCCAGCTCGAGCCCCCGCCCCGCCGCCGCCAGCCGGGAGCGGGGCGCCGACCGGCGGCGCTCGACGGCGGCCATCCACGACCGGTCGACCTGGTCGGCTACGTGCGCGGCCGTCCCGGCCCCGACCACCGCCAGCGGGAGGTTCACCGTGCCCGCCGGCGTCCGGCGGGCCAGCTCGGCGACGGGAAGGGCGGCGGGCTCCAGCGCCCGTACGGCGATCCGGTCGAGCAGGTCGACGACCCGGGCTCCGCCCGGGCCCAGGACCTCGGCCGGCGCCAGGGTCCGCCCGGCCGAGGAGGCCGCTGCCACCGGCCAGGTGGCGACGGGGACGGCGGCCAGTGCGGCCGCCGCCGACGGCGCTCCTGGGTAGGACGGCGGCCGGCCGGTGGCCGGGTCCCGACCGTCGGCGTCGACGGCGTGCCAGGTGTCCGCTCGGTTCAGCCCGCCTCCCGGCGCTGGTCGCCTCCGGACCCATCGTCACCGCGCGATCCCCCGAACTGTTCCGGGGACTGGCTCGGGGCGAGCCAGATCCCGGAACAGTTCGGCGGACGTGGCTGGCGGGGGGACCTCGACCGGGCGCCGGGACGGTCAGCGCAGTTGGTCACCCGGCCCCTCCCACGTCACCGGCACCTCGGGGTAGTCGAGCCCGAGGTCGTCGACCCACGCCCGGCTGCGGGTGACGAAGGCGGCCCGTGACTGGTCGTTGGTGTTGTGCTTGATCCCCCACCGGCGGAACCGCTCGTTGTTCTTCGAGACGCTGCGGCCGAAGAAGGGAAGGGTCAGGCGCACCATGGCGTCGATCGCCTCCTGCACCTCGGCGCGCCGGGCGGGGTCCTTCAGGAGCGGCTTGGTGTGGGTCCGCCCGAACGACACGTGGAACCGCTCCTCGGGGAGGAGGTTCCCGGCCAGCCGGCGCAGCGGCAGGTAGGAGCACTCGGCCAGCTCCTCCATGAGCACGACCTCGGCCAGGTCGACGACCGCCTTCAGCACGACGAACTCCACCCACGTGCGCAGCTCGTAGTCGAAGATCGAGAGCGGCCGCCCGGCCAGTGGGTCGGGGAGGCCGAGCTCCATCGACAGCTTGTTGAACTTGAGGTGGTGCCCGTACTCCTCCATGGTGATGCGGCAGGCGAGCCACTTCTCCTGGGGCGTGGGGGCGAGGGCGATGGCGGGCTCGTCGAAGACCGCCGCCCCTGCCAGCTCGTTGCGGACGTGGCTGGCGATGACCTTGCCCACCGCGGTCACGTACTCCTCGCCGAGTGCGTGGGCCTCCTCCGCGGTGGCGACGGTGCCGGTGAACGGTTGGTCCGGCGTCGGGGCGGTCGCGCTCACGGCGCCTCCCGGACGACGGCGGCAGGGGGCCCGCCGAAGAGGTCGAACTCCGACTCGAGGGGGGTGAGGTGCGGCTCGAAGCGTGGGCGGGCGCTCTCCTGGAGGCGGCCGACGTCCCAACCGCGCTGCTCGCAGAGCCGCACCACCGGCCGGGGCTGGGACCACAGGGCGACCTCCGCCCCCCGGGCGCCGAACACCTGGCCGCTGATGCCCCCTGCCGCCGGAGAGCACAGCCACACCACCATGGGCGCCACGTCGTCGGGACGGGCCAGGGGGGCGGCCTCGCGGTAGGCGCGGAGCTGCTCGGTGACCGGCGGGATGGACTCGGTCATGCGGGTGAAGGCGAAGGGGGCCACGTAGTTCACGCAGACGTCCCGCCCCGCCATCTCGAGCGCCACCGCCCGGGTGAGCCCGAACAGCCCGGCCTTGGCCACGTCGTAGGCGGCCTGTCCCATGCTGCCGACCAGCCCGGCGGCGCCGCCGACGTAGACGATGCGCCCCCGGCGCCCGCTGCGCACGGCGGGGGCCATGGCCCGGGTGAGCTCGACCGCCACCGACAGGTGGGCGCCGAGGACCTCGGCCCAGTCGGCGTCCGCCGCCTTGTGCACCATGCCGTCACGCAGCGTCCCGGCGGCGTGGACCAGGACGGTCGGCGGCCGCCCGGCCCATGCCCCCACGTCGGCGACCAGGTGGCGGGCGCGATCCGGCTCCCGGGCGTCGACGGTCACGGCCAGCGCCGACCCGCCCCGGTCGACGATCTCGGCGGCCACCTCCTCGGCCGGCTGCGGGTTCGGGTCCCGGCCGTCCAGGGCGACGCCGGTGTCGTTCACGCACACCGGGTGCCCGCGCGCCGCCAGGGCCAGGGCGACCGCCCTGCCGATGCCGCGCCCACCCCCGGTGACCACGCACGGCTGGGCCTCGAAGGCCTCGAGAGCCACGGTCGGATGGTAGGTCGAGCCCTTGACTAACCGGGGCAGTCCTCGCCCCAGTCCCGCTCGTCCACGTCCCAGTCGGTGGAACCGGGCCCTCCGAACTGCACGGTCACGTGCGTCATCGCCGAGAAGGGCGTGGCGCCGTGCCAGTGCCACTCGCCGGGTTGGGCCACGACCACGTCGCCCGCCTCCACCAGCCGCCGACCGTCGACGTCGCCGACGACGCCCCGGCCGGAGACGATGTGGAGGACCTGCCCGGTGGCGTGGACGTGAGGCCGGGTGCGGCCCCCGGGCTGGAAGTGGACGGCGAAGACCAGCGGGCCGTCGGCAAAGGGGCTGGGCAGCTGCTGGATCCGCGCCTCGCCCTGGAAATGGGGGACCAGCTCGGCGGGAAGCTCCCCGGCGGCGTCGTCGATGCGTGCGAACTCCATTGGGTGACCTCCGAGACGGACGGTGGTGGCTAGCCCCGCTTGGTGGCGGTGACGATGTAGGCGGTCTGGGCGTAGAAGAACCGGGCACGCTGGTGGGCCAGGCGCAGCTGGGCCACCCACGTGTCGACGTCCTCGACGTCGACGTCGGCCTCCCCTCGCTCGGCACTGCGGCGGACAGTGGCGGCCATGTCCTCGATCCGCCGCTCCCCCGGGCCTTCGAGGTCGGTGGCGATGAGCACGTGGGCGTCGACGGCGGCCCGCTCGAGCGGGCTCTGGGCGACGAGCGCGGCGACCTTGCGGCCCATCTGGGCGTCGGTGCGGTCCATGCCCTCCCGGGACGCCTCCCCATAGGCCTGCACGACCCGCCGGGTGAGGTGGCGGTCGGCACCGCTCACGACGACGCTGTCGTAGTCGACGTGCGACCACACCGACGTCCCGCCGGCGACCAGCACGCGATGGGCCTCGACCATGAGGTCGAGGGGGTCCTCCAGGTTCTCGAGCACGTCGTGGCACACGACATGGGTCACCGATCCGCTCGGCAGCGGGAGGCGGTCACCCACGTCGGCACGGAGCAGCTCGTGTCGGGCGCCCAGGTCCTCGAGCCACGACCGCGCCGCGGCCAGCGCCACCTCGTCCACGTCGAGCCCGATGAGGGTGAGGTCGGGCACGCGGGAGGCGGCGGTTGCCAGCGTGAACCCGTTGCCGCACCCCAGGTCGAGGAACACCGCGCCGGGCGCCAGTCCCAGCCGGTCGACGATGGCGTTGTGGGTACGCAGGCGGGCTGTGGGGACGCGCCACGCGAGCGCCTGCTGCTCGGTCACCCCCGTAGTGTCGCAGGCGATGGCGCGCCGACGGGAGCCGACGCTGGCCGACCTGCTCCCGGCACGGGCGGCCGAGGCGCCGGCGACGATGGCGTTCGTCGTCGAGGGCGCCGGCGCGCTGACCTACGCCGAGTGGGAGCTGCGGTCGAACGCGGCGGCGCGCGGGCTGCGTGATCGCCGCGTCGGGCCCGGCGATCCGGTCGTGCTCTGGTTCGACGCCTCGGCGTGGATCGAACTGGCCGTCGCCTACGCCGGCGCCCACAAGGTTGGCGCCGTCCCCGTCCCTCTGGAACCGTCGCTCAGGGCCCCGGACGTGGCGAAGGTGTCCGCCCACTGCAGGGCGGCCGCCCTCGTCGTCGGCGGCCACCGACCTCCGGCGAACGGGCCGCCCGGGGTGCGGTGCGAGGAGCTGGAAGAAGGCCAGGACGGCGGGCCCGTCGAGGGGGCGCCGGGCCCGGCGGACCCCGCCGAGCTCACCTACCGGTGCGGCTTCCTGACCCGTCCGCAGCCCCGGTCCCGCGCGGCCGCAGAGATCGTGGGGGCTCTGGCCGCCGGGGACGGGCCCGACCCTCCGAGGTCCGTGATCCACGCGTTCGCCCCCGGCACCACGGCGGCCAGCGAGGCGCTGTGGTTCCCGCTGTCGGGCGTCCGCGGGCCGGTCGTGGTCCTCCCCGCCTTCGACCCCGACCGCTTCTGCGCCCTCGCGGCCGAGCACCGCGCGGAGCGCTGGCACCTGACGCCGGCGACCGCCCGGTGGCTCGTCGAGTCCGGGGCCCTCGACCGCCACGACGTATCGCCGGCCACCCAGGTGGTGCTCGAAGGAGGTCGGCCTCCGGTCGCGCTGCTCGGCCGGCTCGCCGCCCGCCTGCCCGGCGCGTCGGTGCTCACCGTGCTCGGCCCGGCGCGAGCGCGGACGGCCTTCGCCTTCGACCCCGGCCGGCCCGGGTCGGTCGGCCGCTCCCTCGTCCCCGGAAGACTGCCCCAGGTGCCCGAGGCCGAGCTGTGGCGGGTGCCGCTCGACGACCGCACCTCGTCGCCGGGCTACACCGACGAGGGGTTCGTCTACCTCGTGCGCCGCGAGCGGGAGGTCGTCCGTCGCCGGGGGGTCGCCATCGCCGAAGCCGACGTCCTGGGCGCGCTCGGCCGGCACCCCGCCGTCGCCGACGCCGCCCTGGTCGCCGTCCCCCCCGACGACGGCGCGGTGGAGGTCGTCGCCGCGGTCGCTCTGCGCTCGCCCGCCGAACCGGCCGAGCTGGAGACGTTCCTGCGCCGGGAGCTCGGCGAGCGGCGGGCGCCCGGCTCGGTCGTCGTCGTCGACCGGGTGCCCCGCAACCGGTCGAGGCTGGTGCTGGACGCCCCGCTGCGGGCGGCCGTGGGCCTCGCCGGGGAGCGGCGCAGGGCGGTGCCGCCGCAGGGCGAGCTCGAGGAGACCATCGCGTCGGTGTGGGAGCGGGTCCTCGACCGGGCGGGGATCGGTGCCGACGAGGACTTCCTCGAGCTCGGAGGCGACGAGCTGGCCGCCGCCGAGGTGGTCGCGCTGCTCGACGAGGCCCTCGACGTCCGCCTGGCCCCCTCGGCGGTGCTCGACGCGCCGACGGTGTCCGCCCTGGCCGAGGTCGTCGAGCGGGCCCGCCGCACCGGAGGTACGACCGAACCGGCGCCCGTCCCGGTGGCGGCCTCCCAGGTGGGCATGGTCTGGCACGAGCAGTTCACGCCGGGCTCGCAGAACCTCCCGCCGCTGGTCCGCCGCTACCGCGGCCCCCTCGACCCCGCGGTGTTCGAGAGGGCCCTGGGCGAGATCGTCCGCCGCCACGAGCCCCTGCGCACCACCTTCGAGCTGCAAGAGGGCCGCCTCGTGCAGGTGGTCTCGGCTCCCTCGCCGCTGCCGGTGCCGCTGCCGGTGCGCGACCTCGCCGCCCTACCGGCGGCCGAGCAGGAGGAGGCCCTCGCCCGGGCGCTGGAGGACGCCGGCCGGCCCTTCGACCTGGTCGAGGGCCCGCTGTTCGAGCCGACGCTGCTGCGCCTGGGCCCGGAGGACCACGTCGCCGTCTTCCGCGTCCACCACAGCGTGTACGACGACTGGTCGGTCAGCGTGTTCCGCCGCGAGCTGTCGGCGCTGTACACGTCGATGGCCGCCGGCGACCCGCCGCCGCTGCCCGATCCGCCCGTCCCCTTCTCGACCTTCGCCCGGCGCCAGCGCCGGCGCCTCGCCGGTCCCGCCGGTACGCGGCAGCTGCGGTGGTGGAAGCACACGCTGGCGGGCGGCCCGCTGGGCCTCGAGCTGCCGATCGACGACCCCGACCGCCCGGAGGGGTCGGCCCAGCCCAGCGCCGAGCCCGTGTCCCTCGACCTGGCCCCCGAGCTCTCCGCCCACCTCCGGGCGCTGGCCGCCCGGCAGAGGGTCACGCCATTCATGACCGTGCTGGCGGCGTTCGAGGTGCTGGTGCACCGCTGCACCGGCCAGGCCGACCTCCTCCTGGCCTCGGTGGTGGCGAACCGCAACCGCACCGAGCTCGAGGGCATGATCGGCTGTTTCACCAAGAAGATCCTCCTCCGCCAGACGCTCCGCACCGGCGCCGCTTTCGCCGATGTCCTGACCGGCACCCGATCGGTGCTCCTGGGCGCCCTGTCGAACCAGGACCTGGCGTTCGAGACGGTCGTGCAGGAGGCGCTCGGTGCGCCGGCTGCGTCCCACGGACTCGTGTCCTCACCGGTCGTCATGGTGCAGGGCGTGACGCCCCAGGCGGCGGACGTCGTGCTCCCGGGCATCGAGACCACGGGCTTCGAGACGAGCGCCACCACCAGGCGGCGCCACTTCCGCGGCGGCCCCGACGAGGACCCACCAGGAGGGTTGCCGTGGGGAGCGGGTTTGTACCGGGGGACGTTCCTGATCCTCTCGGTCGCCGAGCACGACGACCACCTGTCCCTCTCCGCCCGGGGCGCCTTCCACCGCCCCGCCGTCGAGCGCCTCCTGGCCAACTTCGGGACGCTCCTCGCTGACGCCGTCGCCCACCCGTTCAAGCCCGTGTACGAGCTGGCGCTGGTCGACCCCTCGGAACCGGGTCGAGCCGGCGGCGACGACCCGCCCGAGCGCTGCCTCCACGACCTCTTCGACGAGCAGGTGACCCGCTCCCCCTCCAGGCTGGCGGTGGCCTCGTCGTCGGCGGCTCTGACGTTCGCCGAGGTCGCCGCCCGGGTCGAGGCGCTGGCGCGTCGCCTGGCGGCGGTGGGCGTGGGGCCGGGGTCGCTCGTCGGGGTGTGCCTGCCGCCCTCGATCGACTGTGTCGTGGGGGTGCTGGCGACCTGGAAGGCGGGCGCGGCCTACGTGGGCCTCGACCCCCACGACGCCGACGGCCGGCGGGACCGCCTCCTCGACGAGACGGCGGTGGCCGCCGTCCTGGCGCCGCCCGACCTCGGGCGGTCGAGGCTGGCCGGCCGCCGGGTGGTGGAGGCGGGCGCCGACGCGCCGGGCGGCGACGTGCCCCCGGGCGGGCCCAGCCGCGCCCCGTCACCGTCGGCGCCGGCGGTGGCCTTCCACGGCGCCGGCGCCTCGGCCGTGCCTGGCGGGGTGGTGCTCACCCACCGGTCGGTGGCCGGCCTCCTGGCCGGCCTTCGGGGGGACGTCTACGGCGCCCGGGCCCACCTCCGGGTGGGGCTCTCGGCCGGGCCGGCGGAGGACGGCTTCCTGCGCCAGCTCGTCGCCCTCCTCGACGGCCACACGCTCGTCCTGACCTCCCCGGACCAGCCGGCCGGTGCGGACGTCGACGTCGTCGACTGCACGCCGGAGCAGTTCGCCGCCCTGGCGCCGGGGCTGGAGGGCAAGACGGTCGTCGTGGGCTCCCGTGAGCCGTTCGGCCCGCCCGTCGGAGGCGCGTCCGTCCGGCACCTCTACGGGCCGCCGCAGTGCGCCTTCGGCGCCGGCCTGGTGACCGCCGGGCCGGGCGGCCGCCTGCTGCTCACGCCGCTCGTCGGAGTCGACGCCTCCGTGCGCGACGACACCGGCCACCCGGCCCCGATCGGCGTCACCGGCGAGCTGCACCTCGCCCGCCCCGGCGATGCGGCGAGTTGGCGCAGCGGCATCCTCGGCCGCCACCGCCCCGACGGGACGATGGAGCTCGTCGCCAAGGCGTCCGACGTCCTGCAGCTGCGCGGCTTCACCGTCGACCGGGCCAAGTTGGAAGCGGTCCTGGCCCGGTGCCCGGGTGTCGGCGACGTCCGGGTCACCGTCACCGGGGGTGACTCGGGCGACGAGCGGCTGGTCGCCCACGTGGTCCCCGATGGGGCGCACGCCCCCACGCTCGCCGACCTGCAGCTGCAGGTGTGGAGCGAGCTCCCCGGCTACGCCTGGCCGGCGCAGTTGCTCCTCGACGAACCGGCGGTGGCTTCTTCGGCTGGGGCCAAAGAAACCACCGCCGGTTCGGGGGAGCTGCCCGAGGCGGCCTTCCTGGCCGCCCTTTGGGCCGAGGTCCTGGGCGTCGAGACGGTGCCCACCGACGCCAATTACTGGCAGCGGTTCTCGTTCCTCGAGGTGGTGTCGCGGGCGCGCGCCGCCGGTGTCCCGCTACGCGACGAGCAGATCACCCGCAACCGGACGATCGCCACGCTCGCCGCCGACCTGGCCGCCGAGCGGCTGGCGGCGGCGGCGAAAAAGGCGCCGTGAGAAACCTTGTTGGGCGCCGACCGCCCGTGTACTGTCCCGCGGCTCCCCTGCACCCCGTAAGTGCGATCGGGATGTAGGTGCCGGGTGCACTTAGAACGCAGCAACGAACGACGAAGTCGACACAGCAACTCTCCCGGGAGGGCGGAAGCTTGAAGCACAAGGTTCGGCGCACGGTGGCAGCGTTGGCGACAGGGATGCTGACGCTGGCCGGCATCATCGTCTTCGGCGAACCGGCCACCGCCAACCACCTTGATTGCGGGTCGGTCGTCACGTCGAGCGTCACCCTCGACCGGGACCTCGGGCCGTGCGATGGCGACGGCTTGGTCGTCCAGGGGAGCAACATCACCCTCAACCTCGGCGGTCACACCCTCACTGGGAACAACACGGCGAACTTCGGGGTGGAGGAGCAGGCTGGTATCCACCTCATCGGGGCGAGCCGGGTCACCGTCCGCAACGGTACGGTACGGAACTTCGACGCCGGCGTGGTGATCGACGGCGGCTCGGGAAACACGGTGACGGGGGTCCTGGCCCAGGACAACGCCAACCACGTCGTCCACACCGGAGCGCTCAACCCGTGCGAGTTCGCCGACGGCATCCTCATCCTGGACTCGAGCAACAACCGCATCCAGGGCAACCGGGCGATCCACAACGGGCCCTTTGGCGGGATCGACATCGTGGGCAACTCCGACGGCAACGTCGTCACCGGCAACATCTCCGACTTGCACAACATCCCCAACTTCCACCCCAGCCTCATCACTGAGGAGAACGAGGAGGGCCTGGGCCCCTGCGGTCCCTTCGGCGGGGGTAGCACGGTCGGGCGGCTGAACCAGGGCATCGGCATCCGCGTCGAGGGCCCGGGGTCCGACAACAACCGGGTGGAGATGAACACCGTGAGGGACAACATCCTCTACGGCATCGCCGTCCACGGCTACGTGTGCCACCCGCCCGGCCCCTTCCCGCCCCAGCCCAACAACGGCGGGAACACCATCCGCCGCAACAACGCGTTGCACAACGGCTACGCCGGCCCTGAAGAGCTGGGTGACGGGATCGCGGTGCTGAGCCAGGGCCCGGCCGCGATCGTCTGTGTTGCCTTCGGGAACTCGATCGTCCAGAACACCTCGATCGACAACGCCGGTCACGGCATCTTCCTCGGAGGCCGGGGCTCGCACAGCAACAACATCAGCGGGAACGTCGTACGGGACAACGGCCTGGACGGTATCCGGGTGACAGGACCGGGCGGCCCCACGTCTCGCTGCGGCGTCGTCCTGACCATGCCGTGCCCGGGGGCGGTCAACAACACCCTGCGGGGCAACGTCGGTAGCGCGAACGGCGAACACGACGCCCATGACGGCAACCCCAACTGCGACAACAACGCCTGGCGGAACAACCGGTTCGGGACCGTCTTCCGGGGCTGCGAGCGCAACGGCTGACCTTCGCCGACACGCTTGTCGACGTATCCACCGGCGGTTAGTCTGCCCCGATCCGGTGAGCACGGTCTGTCGCCGCACTTATGTGTCGTCTGCACCTACCTCCGGAACTGAAATACGGCTGGGAACACACCCCGGGAGGATCACAGAGGCAATGAAGCGACTTCAGCGAGCAGTGGCCCTGCTCGGAGCGGCCGGCCTGGCCGCGGCAGGCATGATCGGGCTCGGGCAACCGGCAGGGGCGAACCACGTCGCCTGCGGCTCTGTCATCACCCAGAGCGTGACGCTCGACAGCAACTTGAACTGCCCGGGCAACGGGCTCATCGTCCAGGCAAGCAACATCACCGTCGACCTGGGGGGCCGCACCCTTAGGGGCCGGACGGACACCAACACCACGCCCAACGAGTTCGTGGGGATCCGCCTCATGAACGTGACGGGCGTCACCGTCAGGAACGGCACGATCACCAACTTCGACGCGGGTGTGGCCATCGGCAGGGGCTCGGGCAACACCATCACCGGTCTGCGCTTGCACGGGAACATCAACCACTCGACCCTCACCGGGACGCTCAACCCCTGCGACTTCGGTGACGGCATCGTCGCCTTCGACTCCGACAACAACGTGATCCGCAACAACCGGGCCACCCACAACGGGCCTTACGGCGGCATCACCCTCGTCGGCGACTCCGACGGGAACCTGGTCTCGGCGAACGTCGCTTCGACCCAGGACGTCGACAACGCGCATCCCAACTTCGTGACCGAGCAGCGGCCGTTCGGCAACGGCCCGTGCGGCCCGTTCGTCCCCACGGCGGGAGACGTGGGCGCGGTGCGCCAAGGGATCGGCATCCGGGTCGAGGGGCCCGGGGCCGACAACAACCGGGTCGAGGGCAACCAGGCGACGGCCAACGACGCCTTCGGCATCACGATCCACGGCTACATCTGCCACCCCGCCCAAGGCACGCAGCAGCAACCGCAGCCCAACAATGGCAACAACGTCATCGCCCGCAACAACGTGGTCGGAAACGGGTTCCGTGCACAGCTCGGTGGCGCTCCCACCCGGGGTGACGGCATCTCGATTCCCTCCCAGGGGCCTGACGTCGTCGTCTGCACGGCCCACAGCAACTCAGTCCTGCAGAACACGGTCACGGGCAACGCCCGCCATGGGATCGCCCTCGGCCACCGCGGGCCGTTGAACACGACCATCAACGGGAACATCGTGCGCAACAACGGCGCCGCTGGACCGGGCGACGGCATCAACATCGGGGGACCGTCCACCGCCCCGCCGCCGGGGTGTGGGGAGGTCTTCACCCATCCCTGCCCGGGAGGGCTCAACAACACCCTCAGGGGCAATATCGGCAGCCGCAACTCCGAGCACGACGGCCACGACGGCAACCCCGGCTGCGACAACAACCTGTGGCGCAACAACTCCTTCGGGACCGTCTTCCGGGGCTGCGAGCGCAACGGCTGACCTGAGCGCCATCCGGCTGTAGAAAGAGCTCGGCCCCGTCCTCACGGGCGGGGCCGAGTCGCGTCGTCGGGGATGCGCTTCGGGTCAGGTCTCGAGCGGGTCCCGGAAGTCGCACCTCTTGTACCACTTGCACAGCCAGACCTGCATCTGGTTGATCTCCCGAACCTGGCTGGTGACGATGCCCTGGCAGAGCCGCTTCAGCTGGGCGTGCTCCGCCTCCTCGAGGCACTCCATCCCCTCCTCGACGGCCGGGAGGTGGTGCTCGATCATCATCTCCAGGAAGGCGATCTCGAACTTCGCACCGGAGAGCGACTCGAGCGTCTCCATGTCCCGATGGTGGCCGGGATGGTCCGTCGACGGCTGGTGGTCGATCTTGTACCAGTCGCGGAGCCACTTCTGCATCGTCTTGATCTCCGCCGCCTGCACCCTGGCGATGCTCCGGCACAGCCGCCGGAGATCGGCGTGGAGCGCCTTCTCGATGCACGGGTGGGCCATGTGCACACCCATCTCGTGGTGGTCGATCATCTCACGCATGAACGCCACCTCGAACCGGGCGGCGCGCTTGTCGCGGGCGGGCGTGTCGGCCGCCGCCGGCGGCGCGAGGGCAAGGGTCAGCAAGGTGAGCAGGAGGGTCGACAGGGCGGCCGCCCGGCGCCCCGTCGCGCCCGGTGACGGTCGGGTATTGGCTGTCTGATGGCGTCGCAAGTGGAACCTCCGTGAGGTGAAGTGGATCCCGCACCACCCGCCTACCCGTCGGGAGCGCGCCTCACACGACGGGCTCGAGCCAGTCTCTTGACAAGATGTGAGCAGGAGTGACTATGTCGGCGGGAGCCTGACGAGGAGGAAGCGATGCGGCGGAGCGGACCGGCCAAGCGCCTCGGGGTAACGCTCGCCATCGTGTTGCTCGCTTCGGTCGGTCTGGCCGGTGTGGCCGAGGCCCACACCCGCCAGTGCGGTGACGTCATCACCGCCGACGAGGAGCTGCACAACGACATCGGCCCCTGCCACGGCGACGGGCTGGTGGTCAGGGGCAGCAACATCACCGTCAACCTCAACGGGCACACCATCTTCGGCGAGGGGGGCCTGGTGGTCGAGCACCAAGCCGCCGGCGTGCGCATACTCGGCCAGAGCAACGTCACCGTCACCAACGGCACGATCCGCGACTTCTACCACGGGGTCCGGGTGACGCAGGGCTCCGCGAACCGCGTCACCGCCATCCGGGCCGTGCGGAACCAGGGCGGCAACGGCGTCGTGCTCGAGAACTCGTCGGACAACCTCGTGGCCGACAACCTCGTCGTGAGCAACGGACGCTTCTCCGGCATCTCCACGTTCAACAGCGTCTCGCTGCCGCCGGGGGCGGCGAGGAACACCATACGCAACAACGTCGTCCACACGAACGCGTTCATGGGGGCGCACGGGATCAGCCTGGAGCACGGGAGAGGCCACGTCGTCACCGGGAACAAGGTCGTCGCCAGCGGGCGCGACGGCATCTCCCTCTTCGGGCCGGTGAGCGACGCCACGGTGACCGCCAACACCGTCCAGAGCAACGGCAGGCACGGCATCAACGTCCAGAACGGCTCGGTGCGGAACCTGGTGCAGGGCAACCACGCCAGCCGCAACGCCCAGACGGGGATCCTGGTCGCCGGCCAGGACAACCGCATCGTCGCCAACCTGGCGCGCAACAACCGGGCGACCGACCTGCGGGATGCCAATCCCGGCGACACCTGCGACGCCAACGCCTGGTCGGGCAACCGCTACGGCACGGCCGTTCCCGGCTGCACCGGAGCCTGAGCCGCGCGTTCCCCGCCGGCGGCGCCTTCAGAGGCGTACCTCGAGCAGGTCCCTCCCGGCAATCACCTCGCCGTCGAAGTCGCCCGCCACCCCCTTCACCCAGTGCTCGTCGGGGAGCTCGTCGTCGCCGGGGATGAAGTGCGTGAGCACCAGGCGCCCGACGCCCGCCTGGGCGGCGATCCCCCCCACTTCCCGGAGCGGGGTGTGCGAGGTCAACAGGTGGTTCCGCCGCTGGGCCGCCTCCCAGTCGTCGTCGTCGGGGCGCCGGTCGGGGGCGTCGTCGAACACCTCGTGGACGAGGACGTCGGCCCGCCGAGCGAGGGTGACGAGATTGGCCGACGGGGCGGTGTCGCCGGAGACGACGACGGACCCGGAATCGGTGTCGAAGCGGAAGGCGAAGGACGGGAACACCGGCGCGTGGTGGACGAGGATGGCGGTGACCCGGACGTCGTCGTCTTCGGTGACCAGGAACGGGCTCATCGGTGGAGCCACCGGCTCGGGAGCCTGCGCTCCCGACCCCGGGGGCAGGGCGATCTCGTGCGGTACGACCAGGGTGGTCAGGTCCTTGCGGCCTGAGTCCCGCATGCGGATGTTGATGTCGAAGGCGTGAGCCTGGACCTGGTAGCGGGTGACGTCCACGATGCCCGGTGTCGGGTTGTCAGGGTTGACGAGGGGGACGTCGACCTCGCCCGGAGCCTCGGCCGGGAGGGCGCACATCGGACCGGCGGAGCCCGGCCCCCACACGTGCACCGGCGGGTTGTGCTGCAGGATCGGCCAGCCCAGGAGGAAGACGTTGAAGTAGTCGCAGTCGTGGTCGGAGTGCAGGTGGGTGAGGAACACCTGGTGCAGGGAGGACAGGAGTCGGGCGCGCCGCAGCTGGCGGGTGACGTCGCTCCCGCAGTCGACCAGGTACACCCGCCCGGCGACGACCAGCGCCTGGGCGATCCCCGCGCGGGTGGGCGACGGAAGCGGCCCGCCTGCGGTCCCCAGCAGCAGGAGCCTCGTACCCGACCGGTCAGCCACGGCCGGCTCTCAGGGCGGCGGGCTCCACCGGGAGCTCCGAGAGGCGTAGCCCGGGATCGGCGGCGACCGCGCCGAGAAGGCGCGCCAGCCCCGACGCCAGCTCTTGCACCGTCGCCTCGTCGTAGAAGTCGAGCTTGTAACTGAGATGGCCCCACATCTGGCTGCCGTCGTCGACGAACGTCAGGCTCAGGGGCTGGAGCTGGCCCCTGAAGAAGACGTCGTCGACCGCCTCGTCGGAGCCCGGGCGATCAACCACGCCCGACCCGGGCGCCCAGTGGTCGTGGGCGGCGTGGAAGTACAGCAGCTCGATGGGGATGACGGAGGCGGTGCGTACGTAGTCGCCCATACGCGGGAAGTCGGGGAACAGGGTGTCGCGGACCTTCATGAACGGGATGTCCTGGTGCTCGAACAGGCCCAGCACCGTCTCGCGGGCCCGCTCGACCACCTCGGCGAAGGTCGGGTCGCCGGACAGGTCGGTGCGCATGCGCCCGACACCGGCGAACATGCCGATCACGCCCTCGCACTCGTTGCGCTGGCGGCCGCTGAGCGTCGTGCTCAGCACGATGTCGGGTAGCCCGCCGTAGCGGCTGAGCACGGCCTTGACCGCGGCGGTCAGGACCACGAACACCGTCGTGCGCGCCGATCGGGCCACGGCTTCCAGGCGCCGGTAGAGGTCGGGGGGTACGTCCACCGCCACTCTGGCGATGCGTCTCGTCGGGGCGCTGGGAACGTGGTCGAAGGGGACTGCCGGCCCCATCGGCATCCCCGTGAGGACCTTGCGCCAGTACTCGTACTGCTCGGCCAGGCGGTCGTCGGTGAGCCACTCCCTCTGCCAGATGGCGAAGTCGGCATACTGCACCGGCAGGGGCGACAGCTCGGGCGCCCGGCCGTCGACCAGGGCCTCGTAGGCCGTGGCCACCTCGCCGAGAAAGATGTAGGCGGAGGTCATGTCGACGATCAGGTGGTCGAAGGTCACGACCAGCTGGCTGCGGCCGTCGCCCAGCTCGACCAGCTGGGAACGGAACAGCGGCGGGGACGCCAGCTCGAAGGGGGTGGCGTCCTGCTCGGCGACCCGTCGGTGCAGCTCGGGCGCCGCCTCGGCGGGATCGGCGAGGTCGATCACGGAGAACGTGAGCTCGACGGCGACCGTGGGCGCCACGAACTGGTAGGGGCCGTCGGTGCCCACCGCGAACCCCGTCCGCAGGCTCTCGTGGCGCTCGGCCATGTACTCGAGGGCCCGCCACAGGGCGCCGCGGTCGACCGGCGCCGACAACCGGTGCAGGGCGGTGACGTTGTAGAGGCCGGGCGGCTGCGCGTCGAGCTCGAGCCGGAGCATCTGCTCCTGGGCCAAGGAGAGGGGAAGGCGGTCGCCGGGCCGGCGAGGTCGCCGCACCAGCGGCGGCGCCGGCCTGGCTCGCTCCGCCCGGGCGTCGACCAGCTCGGCCAGGCCGGCGACCGTCGGGCGCTCGAAGATCGCCTGTAGGGGGAGGTCGTTGGCGAACGCCTCCCGCACCCGGGTGACGATCTGGGTGGCCAGCAGCGAGTGCCCACCGAGCTCGAAGAAGTCGTCCTCGACCCCGACGCCCGCGATGCCGAGGACCTCCGACCAGATCGCCGCCAGGGCCTCCTCGGTGGTGGTCCGCGGCGCCACCCACTCCGTCGCCAGGTCGGGGCGGCTGTGCGGCGGGGCCGGGAACGCCGCCCGGTCGACCTTGCCGTTGGGCGTCCGGGGGAAGGCGTCGACGGCGACGAACGAGGTGGGAACCATGTACGGCGGCAGGCGGTCGGACAGGAAACGGCGCAGCTCGCTGGAGCCGGGCGCCGGCGCTCCGGCGGCGACGAAGTACGCCACGAGCCGCTTGTCGCCGGGCGTGTCCTCCCGTGCGGTGACCACCGCCTCGGCGACGGCGGGATGGCCCACCAGGGCGGCCTCCACCTCGCCGGCCTCGATCCGGAAGCCACGCACCTTGAGCTGGTGGTCGAGGCGGTCGACGAACTCGAGGTCGCCGGCGGGAAGCTGCCATACGCGATCTCCGGTGCGGTAGAGGCGGGCGCCGGGCCGGCCGGAGAAGGGATCGGGCAGGAAGCGCTCGGCGGTGAGACCGGGGCGTCCGAGGTAGCCCCGGGCCAAACCCTCCCCGCCCACGTACAGCTCCCCCGCCTCGCCTGCCGGCACGGGGAGCCCACGCTCGTCGAGGACATGGGCGGTCGCGCCCGGGAGAGGCCGGCCGATGGGAGGGTCGCGTCCTTCCATGTCGCTCCCCGGAGGGGGCTCGTAGGCCGTGACGGTGACCGTCGCCTCGGCCGGCCCGTAGCCGTTGAGCCAGCGCGCCCGGTCGCCGCCGACGGTGAGCCACGTGCGGTACGCCGAGCCCAGCACCTTCTCGCCCCCGGCGATCACCAGGCGTACCTCGGCGGGCAGCGACTCGCCCATCCCCTGAAGGTCCCGGGCCCACTCGTGCCAGTAGGCGGCGGGCAGGTTGAGCACCGTCACCCGCTGCGCCCGCAGCCACGCCAGCCACTGGGGGCCGAGAAGGGGGAGGTCGTCCGGCCGCAGGACGACGGTGGCGCCCGACGCCCACGAGGGGAACATCTCCTCGATACTGATGTCGAAGCTGATGGAGCAGAACTGCAGCACCCGGTCGGAGGGGGTGAGCTCGAAGAGGCCGGCGGCGGCCCGGTTGTGGTTGAGCAGGCCCCGATGGGTGAGCATCACGCCCTTGGGCTCGCCGGTGGAGCCGGACGTGTAGATGACGTAGGCCAGGTTCTCGGGCGCCGCCGTGCGGTCGAGGACCTCGCTCGACCGGCCGGCGACCTCCTGCCAGTCGGCGTCGACGCACACGGTGCGGCCCCGGTGCGGGGGGAGGCGCTCGAGCAGGCCCTCGCAGGTGAGCACCACCGGGGTCCCCGAGTCTTCGAGCATGAGGGCCAGCCGCTCCATCGGGTACGAGGGGTCGAGCGGCATGCACGCCCCGCCCGCCTTGAGCACGCCGAGGAAGCCCACCGCCATCTCGAGCGACCGCTCGACGCACACGCCGACGACCGTCTCGGCGCCGACGCCGAGCGCCCCCAGGTGGCGGGCGAGCCGGTTGGCCCGAGCGTCGAGCTCCGCGTAGGTGAGCGCGCCGTCGGTGGCAACGACCGCCACCGCACCGGGCCGGCGGCGGACCTGGTCCTCGATCGGGTCGACGAGCGAGGTGGCGCTCGCGCTGGCCACGCTCAGCTGAGCACGCGCTTCTTGAAGCCGGTGACGCCCAGCACCGTGAGCAGGCCGGCGAAGCCGAGCAGGGCGCCGTAGATCGCGGGCAGCGGCATGTGGGGCACGCCGATCGAGAGCGCCGCCCGCAAGCCCTCGCTCATGTAGACGAGGGGGTTCACCAGCACGAGCCACTGCAGCCACGACACCGACGCCAGGGCGTCCCAGGTGTAGAAGATGGCGCCGAAGAACCCCAGCGGCAGGGCGATGAAGCCGGCCAGCACCGGGACGTTCCGAGGGTCCATGCGGGTGCCGATGGTGAGGCCCAGGGCGGCCGACGTGTAGCAGGCGAGCGGGACGATCGTCAGGAGGACCAGCCAGTCGGCGTCGAGGTAGATGGGCGAGGCGGGGAGGAAGGCGGCGACGGGGAAGACGACCAGGCCGGCGAAGAGGCTCTGCAGCGCGCCGGAGACGATCTTCTCGAAGGCGATGGTCCTGATGGAGACGGGCGCCAGCACCCGGTCCTCCAGCTCGTTGGTGATGTCGAGCTCCCTTGCCAGCGGCAGGGCCACGCGGAACAGCCCCTGGAAGATGATCGACTGGGCGATCATGCCGCCGAGCAGCAGCGTCGAGAACCGCCCTTCGTTGCCGCTGCCGCCGATGGTCTGGCCGATGCGCGGGAACACGTACGTGAAGACGAACACCAGCATCGCCGGCTGCATCAAGGTGTTGAGGAGGAACTCCTTGAGGTCGCCGTCGAGGACGGTGAGGTCCCGGAGCAACATGGCCCGGAACGAGGCGCGGGTGCACGAGCGGGACGAGAGCTCGCAGTCGCTGGCGTCGACCGGCCAGGCGGTCACCTCGGCCGGCGCCGTCACTGCATCTCCTGGTGAC
The DNA here is from genome assembly GCA_036260255.1 of Acidimicrobiales bacterium. Classification (GTDB taxonomy): domain Bacteria; phylum Actinomycetota; class Acidimicrobiia; order Acidimicrobiales; family AC-14; genus DASZJY01. The sequence goes on from DATAAF010000023.1 coordinate 18,240, forward strand.
CTTCGCTCGGCTCGCCCGGAGGGGCCGCCGGGCCCCGCGGATGGCGGGCGAGAGGCGGCTCCCCGCGGCCCCGCTCGCCGTGCTCGGTCACTCGCGCAGGTCCCGTCCGGTGAGGTTGATGAACACCGTCTCCAGGGTGACGTTGCCCCGGAGGTCTTCGAGGCTGATGTCGTGTCGCTCGGCGGCGGTGATGAGGTCGAGGAGCGCCGCCTCCAGGCCCGTGCGGTCGGCCACGTCGCCGTTGCCCGACGCCGAATCGTCGACCCGTTCGAGGGAGCGCAGGCGGGCGAGCCAGGTCTTCACGTCGACCTCCGGCCCTCCGCTTGGGGCCGCCGACCGCTTGAGGGCAGCAGGGGTGTCGAGGGCGAGGATCTTGCCGTGGTCCATGATCGCGACCCGGTCGCAGAACTCCTCGGCCTCCTCCATGTAGTGGGTGGTGAGCATGATTGTCTCGCCCTCGTCGTGGAGCTGACCGACGATCTCCCACAGGGCCAGGCGGCTCTGGGGGTCGAGGCCGGCGGTGGGCTCGTCGAGGAAGAGCACGGTGGGGCGGTGCATGACCGCCCGGGCGACCATCAGGCGCTGGGCCATGCCACCCGACAGCGTGCGGACGGCCGCGGTGGCGCGGTGCCCGAGCTTGAACCGCTCGAGCAGGAACTCGGCCTGGTCCCGCGCCTGGCGGTGGCTCATGCCGTAGTAGCGCCCGTGGAAGTACAGGTTCTCGAGGACGGTGAGGCTGCGGTCGAGGGTGTTGACCTGCTGCACGACCCCGATGAACCGCTTCGCCGTCGCCGGGTCGGCCACCACGTCGACGCCGCTCACCCACGCCCGGCCAGTCGTGGGGATGACCCGCGTGGTCAGCATGCCGACCGTCGTGGTCTTGCCCGCGCCGTTCGGCCCGAGCAGGCCGAAGATCTCCCCTTGGCAGACGGTGAGGTCGAGGTGGTCGACGGCGACGATCTCCCGCGGGCCCTTGCGGGTGGCCGACGAGAACACCTTGGTGAGCCCCTCCGTGCGGATGACCTCCGCACCCCGCTGCGAAGACGAGGGTGGCGCGTCGTGCTGGTGCGACATCACGCTTCCGTCATGTTAGCGGTGGACCGGCCGTCATGGCCGGCCCGAGAACGCAATAGGCGCGGTTGGTACGGTGCGACGGTGCGAGGCATCGGTCGACTCGTCTTCGTGACCGTCGTCGCGGCCGTGTCGTTCGTGATCGCCCTCGTCAACTTCCGCCAGCCGCCGGCCAGCGAGTGCCAGATGGAGTCGATCAGCGACCCGTCCTACCAGGTCCAGTTCGAGGAGTCACCCGAGGTCAACCTCACCGTCTACCACCTGCTGGTGACCAGGAACGCCAACCCGGTGACCGGAGCACAGGTGTGCATGCGGCTCGACATGGGGGGCCGCGGCAACATGTCGGGCATGGGCGCCAGCAACGTCGCCAAAGAGGTGTCGCCCGGCCGCTACGAGATCCCCATCCGCCTGGTGATGGCGGGGTACTGGCGGGGCGCGGTCATCGTCACCGAGGGAGACCGGAAGCCGGTGAGCATCCCCCTCGAGATCGACGTCAACTAGCGCCGCTCACCCCGCAGCACCTCGGCCGGGACGAGGCCCTGGTCGACGAGCCACCTGGCGGTGCGCCGCAGGGTCTCCTCCACCGGGCGGTAGCACAGACCCAGGTCGCGGGCGGCTCTCGACCCGTCGTAGCGGTGGCCGTGCAGCAGCGTTCGCAGGGCGGCGCGGCAGACGGGCGGCGCCTTGCCGCGCGCCCCGGCGAGCGCCTCGACCACGTTGACGCCGAGCGCCGCGAGCGGCGCGGGCAGCCGCCGGGGAGGGCGGATCGACGGAGCCACCTCCCGCATGGCCGCCGCCAGCTCGTCGGTGTCGAGGGTGGCGCCGTTGAGCACGTACCGCTCCCCCGCCCGTCCCCGTGTCCCCGCCAGCAGGTGCCCGGCGGCGCAGTCGTCGATGTCGACCAGGCTGATCGTCGACTCCGGCCACACCCGGAGGCGACCCCGCAGGTAGAGCACGAGCACCTGCCCGGTGCCGCTCGTCCGCCCCGGCCCCTGCACCGACGAGGGGTTGACCGACACCAGCTCCACCCCCTCTTGGGTCGCGGTGGCGAACGCGGCGCGCTCCGCTTCGAACTTCGACCGCTCGTAGGCGGAGAGGAACCAGCCGCGGTGGGGCGAGTCCTCGCGGCCCACCGTCCCCCGGGTCTCGCCCAGCGTCGCCGCCGAGGACGTGTAGACCACCCGGCCCACTCCGGCCCGGGCGGCCGCCCGCACGCAGTTGGTCGTGCCCTCGACGTTCACCCGGTGCATGGCGGCAGGGTCCCTCGTGCAGAGGTGGTTGACGCCGGCGACGTGGTATGCGACGGCGCAACCCGCCATGGCGGCGACGAGCGAGTCGCGGTCGAGGACGTCGCCCGCCACCGGCTCCGCCCCTGCCTGGTGAAGGGCGGTGGCGGCGGTGGCCGAACGAGCCAGCGCCCGGACGGGCCGCCCGGCGGCAACGAGGTGGCGGACCACGGCGCCGCCCACCACGCCGCTGCCCCCCGTGACGAGGACGCCCTCGTCGCTCACGGCGCGGTCAGGCGCTCATCGAACCGGCGGTGGTCGCGTGCCACTCTCGATGCAGGTGCACCGCCGGTTCATCGGGAGGGGGCCCGGCTGGTGACTCGCCGGGCGCCCAGGCCCCAGCCGGCGAGGAGGAGCAGGGCGAGGGCGATCCACGGAGCCCGCCCGAGCGAGGTCGTGGCCCTCGCAGCGACGCCGCCGGCGGCCGCCGCCGCCTCGGGCGCCGCCGCTTCGGGAGCCGGCTGCCCGCCCGCCGGCGGGTCCGGTGGGGCGGCTGGCGCCTCTACGGCGAGGGTGAAGAGGGTCGAGCGCAGCGACAACGTGGTGGCGAAGCGCTTGCCGTCGACCGTCACCGGACCGGCGTCGCCCTCGAGCGTCACCTCCAGGGCCCGTCCCGACGGCCCCTCACGGGACACCCGGACGCCGCTCAGCCCGCCGGGGTAGCCGAGCCGCGCCGCCAGCTCGGCCACGCCGACCCGCACCGTCCACGGATCGGGGTTCTGCGTGGTGTAGGGGGCCGCCCGCAGGTACGGCGGGGAGGGGCTCCCCGGGCCGAAGCCCTCCTCGGGGGTGGCCGACACGCCCCCGGCGTTGGCCGAGTACACCGCCTCGGCCAGGGCGCCGCCGTGCACGAGCACCTGCCCCCTGGTGGCGGCCACCGCCCTGTCCATCGCCCCGTACTCGGCCTGCTGGCCGAGGTACACCTGGCACTGCTGGGTGTTGCAGATCGTGCCGCCTCCGGCCCGCAGGGCGTATGTGCGGGCGGCGACGGCCTGAGCTCGCAGCGACGCCTGCGGCCACCCCGGCTCGAGGACTTCGCCCATCCCCCGCAGGTACTGCTCGACGTCGATGTGGTTGATCAGCCGCAGCCCGCCGCCGGCGGCGCTGGCCTGGAGGGTGCCCCGGTAGCGGCGACCCTGCTCGGGGACGCCGGCGACGCCGGCGGGCACCGCCCACAGGCCTCGTCCCGACGTCGGGATGGCGGGCGCCGTCGGCGGCGGGGCGGTGGCGCCCGGGGCCGGCCGGGCCGGGGGCGGTTGGGGCCGGGAGGACGGCGGTGGGGGCGGCAGGAGGCCGAGGATCCCGCCCCGCGTGGTCGTCGTGGTGGGCGGAGGCGGGGGCGGGGGCGGCGGGCCGGCGGCCGGAGGCGCGGGCGCCGGCGCCGGCGCGGGGCCGAGGCGGCCCCCGTCGGGCGCCGTCACCTGGTACCTGCCGCCCACGAGGGCAAAGCGCACCCGTGCACCGGGCCCGAGCTTCACCGGGAAGCCCGCCGACTGCGGCCCCGACTCGGCGTCGCGGATCTCCCCGCCGCCCGGGAGCTCGATGATGGTGGCCGGCCCGGCGCTGGTGAAGACGTCGACCCGAACGGTGCCCCCTCGCCGGCCGATGCTCGTGCCCGGGTAGAACTGGTTGAGGATCTGCTGGGTGCTGGCGCCGGCCACCCCCATCCAGTAGGCGCCGTCCTGGGCCATGCCCACGCCGTGGCCCCAACCCCGCCCCGAGATGACCACCTCGGGCGCCGGGCCGGGCTGGGCGCCGGCAGGGGGGAGCCCGACCCCGAAGGCCAGGCTGGCGAGGGCGGCGAGGAGGGCCCGAGGCGGGTGGCGCACGGCCGTCATTGTGCCGACTCGGCGACCCACCGCCCGGCCGCCGCCGCGCCTCGGGTCAACGCCTCAGCGCCAGCCCAGGTGGAGATGGTCCTGATGGGCGGCGTCGGAGAAGGCCCCGGGGAACTCGGAGAGGCCGGGCCACGGGGAGCCGAGCTCGTCGGGGCGCAGCGACGGGGCGGCGGTGAGGATCGCCAACGCCAGGTCCAGCGCGCTGTCGTTGGACGGGCTGACCGGCGCACCGTCGACCGCGGTGATGTCGACCCCCCGCCCGTGGAAGTGGTTGGAGATGCGGTCGGTGCCGGCGACGAACTGGGAGTGGCCGGTCTTGATCACGCTCACCGAGATTCGATGGGTGGCCGCCGCCGCCGCCAGCACGTTGACGAGCCGCTGGTCGACCAGGCCGTCACGCAGGTCGGCCTGGGCGTTGGGGGTGAGGGTCAGGTTGGGGTTGGCCAGGAGGTGGGCGACGTCGGCGGCCGACGCCTCCACCAGCTCCAGCCCGCCGGCGCCGTAGCGCAGGGCGAGGACGAGCACCTGGTCGACGTACCAGTCGGCGTGGTTGTACGCCCAGATGGCGTCGGGGAGCCGGGCCGGGTCGCCCGCCCCGCTGGCGCACAGGTAGTTGGCCGCGCCGAGGACGGCGTCGTCGGCGAAGTAGACGTCCCGCTTGCCGTCCTTGTTGCCGTCGACGCCGTAGGCCGCCCACGTCGGCCCGAGGAACTGCATCGGGCCCATGGCGCCGGCGAAGTTGGCGCCGTCACGCACGCCCGGGGCGGTCGAGCGGCCGTGAGAGCTCTCGATCGAGCCGATGGCGGCCAGCACCGTCCAGGACAGCCCCGGGCAGGTCGTGGCCGCCCGCTGGTAGAGGTCCAGGTACTCCGGCGGGATGTCGGTGATGGCGAAGGCGCTGGGCCGTGCCATCTCGACGCCGCTCAGCGACTTGCCCTGGAGCATCACCGTCGGGTCGGTCAGGGCGGCCGAGAGCTCGCGTCGGAGCTCGGCCAGCACCGCCCGCTCCGCCTCGACCGGGCCCAGGGCGGCGCTCACGGCCTGGTCGGCCGCGGTCGTACGGCCCTGCGCCTCGGCCAGCTCGCCCGCCTGGCGGCGGCCCTGGTCGGTGAGCTCCCGCTGCCAGGCGGCCAGCTCGTCCAGCCCGCGGGTGTCGGGGGGCCCGTCCGCTTTGGGGCGGGCCGCAGGAAGACTGAAGAGCGGCTGCCCGCCGATGCCGATCGGACGGAGCGAAGGGATCTCCAGCGGCGGCGGCTCGTCGGTGCCAGCGGCGAGCACCCGGTGCATGTCCGCCTCGATGCGGCCCAGAACGAAGGCGGTGGCCGCGGCCCGAGCCAGGATCTCCTGCTGCTCGCCCTGCGCCGCCAGGAGCCTCCCCTGGGCGGCGGCCAGGTCCGCCTCGAGACGACCGAGCCTCTCCTGCAGCTCACGCAGGCGGCCGTCGAGGTTGCGCCGGCGGGCCGCCGACTCCTGCAGGAGCCGCAGGAGCTGGCCCCCGCCGAACCCCGAGGGCGGGCCCGCCGTGCCGCCCGGGGCGTCCGTCCCGGAGGCGGGCGCCGAGGGGGCGGGCGGAGGCGGGGGACCGCCGGGCGGGCCCGGTGCCGGAGCGCCGGCCGGAGGCGGCGCCGGGGCCTGGG
>DATAAF010000024.1:0-4454 GCA_036260255.1 Acidimicrobiales bacterium
GGAGCTGTCGACGGCTGCGTCTCGGAGGGCGGCGATCGGAGGGACCGAAGACGCGCGGCGAGCCGGGAGGACGGCGGAGGCGACCGTGACGGCTACGCCGACCACGATGGGCACGAGCAGTGAGGATCCGCGGACAACGAGGTCTCCGGCGGGGATGTCAACGCCGAGAGTCCCGACCAGACCCCGAAGGCCGGCGGCGACCCCGACGCCCCCCAGCGCGCCCACCGCCGCGCCGACCAGCCCCAGCACCGCCGCCTCCACCAGCACCGAGGCGATGACCTGACGGCGCGTCGCCCCCAGCGCCCGCGTGAGGGCGACCTCCCTGGTGCGCTGGGCCACCAGAATCGAGAACGTGTTGTGGATGATGAAGGCGCCGACGAACAAGGCCACGGCGGCGAAGGCCAACAGCAACGTCCTGATCGCCTTCGTGACCCCCTCGGTGATGCCTCCGCGCTTCTCGGCGAGAAGGTCTGCCCCGGTCAGAACCTCGACTCCGGGGCCTGTTGCGGCGGCGATGCGGGCTCGGATCTCCTCGGGGGCGACACCGCCAGCGGCGACGGCAACGATGGCGTCGACACGCCCGGGCTGCGCGATCAGCTGTTCCGCGGCCGCCTGGGTGAACAGCACAAAGGAGGACCGCGCCGGGCTGTCTGCTGTGCCGAAGGCGGCGATGCCCACGACGGTGACGTCCCGCGATCCGGTCTTGGTCGCCACTCTGGCCCCGTCTCCGACTCTGTAGCCCGTGGCCTTGGCGCTCCCTCGGTCGATGATCACCTCGTCGTCGGCGTTGGGCGCCCGCCCGGCCACGAGCCGGAACGGGTTGGCTTCATCGAGCCGGCTCCAGTTGGTGCCGAAGGCCTCGTCGGGGTCGCCGACCGGGTCACCCTGGCGGTCCAGCAGCTGGGCATAGCCCTCGATCCGGCCCTCGGCAGCGGCGACGCCCCCGACGGAGGCGACGGTGCCGACAAGGTCGGCGTCGAGGCGGGGACGCTGCTCCCGGTCGGAGTTGGAGAAGGACGGCGCGGCCCGCACGTAGGCGTCGGTGCCGGCGTAGCTGTGGGCGAAGGTGGCGTCGAGGGCGACACGGACCGTGTCGGCGAGCACGAGCGTGCCGGCGAGGAACGCGACCCCCAAGGCGACGGCGACGGCCGTGGCCGCCGTACGGAGCTTGTGGGCGGCGAGGTTGCGCAGTGAGGTCTTCAGCATGTTCTCAGCCTCCGAGGCTCTTCAAGTGGTCGAGGACACGCTCGGGGGTGGGAGAGGACAGCTCGTCGACGAGGCGGCCGTCGGCGAGGAACAGCACGCGGTCGGCGTGGGCGGCGGCCAGGGGGTCGTGGGTGACCATGACGATGGTCTGGCCGAGGTCGTGCACCGCCCGACCGAGGAAGGCGAGGATCTCGCTGCTCGTGCGCGAGTCGAGGTTGCCGGTGGGCTCGTCGGCGAAGACGATCTCAGGACGGGTGGCCAGGGCCCGGGCGATCCCGACCCGCTGCTGCTGGCCCCCTGAGAGCTCGCTGGGGCGGTGGCCGAGGCGTCCGGATAGCCGAAGGGTGGCGATGATCGCCTCGACCCATGCCGGGTCGGGGCGGCGACCGGCAAGGGCGGCGGGAAGGAGGATGTTCTCCTGGGCGGTCAGGGTCGGCACCAGGTTGTAGGCCTGGAAGACGAACCCCAGCCGGTCGCGTCGGAGCAGCGTGAGGCGGCGGTCGTCGAGGGCGGTGAGCTCGACGTCGCCGACGTAGACGCGCCCCGACGTGGGGCGGTCGAGCCCGGCCACGCAGTGCAACAGGGTGGACTTCCCCGACCCCGATGGTCCCATGATGGCGGTGAAGCGCTGGGCGTCGAAGTCCACGGTGACGTTGTCGAGCGCGACGACGGCGGCGTCGCCGTGGCCGTAGATCTTGGTGAGCCCGACGACGGCGGCGGCCTTCCCGCCTGGCGCCGTGTGCCGCAGCGGCTCGGCCTGGGCGCGGTCCAGCGCCGGGGCGCTGGGTGCTGCGGTGTGCATGAAGATCCTCCTAGGTCTGGTCCATGGGATTCGAACGGTGCATGTCGGGACTGTCTCGCATCGCGCTTTCGGGACGCTGTCTTCCGGCTTGCGACCCTGACTGTCGTTGGAAGCACGATCGTCTTAAAAGGCCCGAACCCAGATCGGGCAGCACCTCTCAGAGTTGCGGAGGACGGCGATACTGGGCTTCCGGTGGCCAACCTCTCCCCAACCCCGAGAATTCGACGGGCCCAGTGCGAGCTGGCCACCTTCGAGCGCGCCGTTGCCCAGGGGCGACAGGGCCTGCCGTCGGTGCTCCTCGTCCGAGGTGACGCGGGCATCGCGACGCTGCGCGCGCCGGGGCGCGACGGGCAGGTGTCCACCTGTTCGTCGGACGTTGCTGCCGATGGGCGGCATGGCCATCCCGCTCGCAGCGCTCGCCGACCTCACCCTCCGGCCCGCCCTCGGCCCCACGCCACCCGTCGCCTCCTGGCTGCCTGCAAGATGCCCCCATCGACGATGTGAGGGGCGGGGTCGTTGCCGCCAGGAGCGACTGCCCGCCGAGGAAGCCAGCCGGCGGGCGGACGCCTGAGCCCGGAGAGGAAGGACTTCCGACGCAGCTGCCCGGATGGGACGCCGTGAGCGCCGTGGAAGAACGATCGTTTATTCCGCGCCACGACGGCGGCGGCCGGGGACCATGGGGCCTGGCTGCTCGACAAATGGATGGCCCAGGCCAACTTCATCGGCCCGCCGGAGCTCCACGACGGCGGCTCTGGCTGAGCGTCGAGCGTGTCTAGCGGGTCGCCGCAGCCGCCACTTGTGCCTGGGCGACGGGCGGCGGCTCAGGCCCGAGTCGGTGTGATCGCCGTTTCCTGCGGGCCACGGCGTCGGCCGGGATCGAGGAGCCGCTGCCAGCGAGGACAGGGCGGTAGACGAAGTGCCCCGATCCCCGCGCGCACCACCAGCGAGCCTCTCTTCCTGGCCGAGCTCAGGAGCTGTCAGGCGTACGGGCGCCCAGTCGGCGCAGGCTGTCGGCGACCCGAAGCTCGAGCATCCCGGCTCCCTGGTCCTGGGCGAGCGCCAAGGCCTCGAGCATTTCCCGCTCGCTCTGAGCGACTTCCTGGGGCGACAGCACGAGGACAAGCTCGCCACGAAGGCGGTGGAGCTCGGCCTCGTAGAAGCGCTCGCCGGTCGTCTCGACCAACTTGAGGGCCTCCTCGACTGAGACCAGCGCCTGGTCCGGTCTGCCTGCTCGCCACTGCGCCTCGGCCAAAAGCGCCAAGAAGAACGTGTGGAGCATCCAAGCCCCGGTGCCCTCCATCGCCGCCAAGCCGTCCCTGATCTGCTTGGCTCCGATCTCTAGTTCGCCCAGTTCGGCTTGAGCCCAACCGAAGTACACGCGGGCGAGCCCCGAGTAGAGGGCGAACCCCTTCGCCTCGGCGAACTCAACCGCCTCCTCGGCCCGCCGCCGAGCGCGCTGGAAATCGCCGGCCCACGCCGCCGTCCAGGCGTCGAACAGCAGGGCGTGGACGGTCGTGAAGTCTTGACTGAGACGGTCGGCGAAGGTGAGCGCCGTCTCGGCGAGCTCCTGCGCTCGACGCTGATCGCCCATCAGCGCCAGCGTCCAGGCGAGAAACGTCGAGCACATCACCCGGGTGCTGGGGGAGCCAGGAAGCGAACCATGGGTTGTGTAGCCCCTGCGCAGGGCGAGCGCCGCTTCCAGGTGGCGGCGCGCCTCGGCGAGCCTGCCCTGCTGGAGCGCGGTGACGCTGACGCTGTGGTGGGCGGCGACCAGCTCGGCCGCCTGCCCGGAGCGGGTGGCGACCTCGAGGAGCTGGTCGGCAAAGTGGCGGGCGGCATCCAGCTGGGCGCTGACGTTGTGGAACGAGACCAGCCTCCACAACACGGGCACGACCTCATGGCTCTCCCCGAGCTGCTCGCACAACGCGAGGGCTCGAGCCAGCAGCTCGTGGGCCTCGGCGGCGGCGAAGCCCTTGGTCATCGCGACCAGGGAGCTGAGCGGCAACAGAACGTCGAGCTCCCGCCGGTCTCGATGCGACCCAGCAGGGAGGCTCCGGGCGACCTCGAGGGCCCGGTTGAGCAGGTCGTGGGCCTGTTCGTGGGCCAGGCGGGCGATCGCCACTCGGGCGGCCCGCAGTGAGTGGTCGATGGCTCGCTCCGGACTGCCGGCCGTACCGGCCTCGAAGAAGTGATGAGCGAGCTCTACAGCGCGCTCGTCGTCGCCGCCGTAGAGGGCCTCGAGCGCCTGAGCCAGCCGGGCGTGCAGTCGGGCCCGGCGCAGAGAGGTCAGCTCCTCGACAATTGCCTCCCGCACCAGGTCGTGGCTGAAGCGACAGCGCCCGAGGACGTGGGGGTCCTCCACCACCAGCCCGCTCACCAGCGCCGCTTCCACCAGCTCCAGCACCCGCTCGGCGCCCAAGTCGGCGGCGGCCTCGAGCACCCGCAG
>DATAAF010000025.1:0-49702 GCA_036260255.1 Acidimicrobiales bacterium
GACGCCTTGATGTCGCCCAGACGCCGGCTGACACCCTCCGGCCGGACCAGCAGCGGGTCGTCGACGTACACGTCGAGCACCTTCGTGCGCGTCCCCGGCTCTTCGAGCCACACGGCCAGCCAGTTGCCGGTCCGCTGCACGGTGATGCCCTTCATCCGGTCTACATCGGCGTCGGCAACAGTCTCCTTGAGCGACCGGCGGTAGCGTTGGTGGCCCGACGAGACGTCTCGGGCGCTTAGCTCAGCTGGCGAGAGCACCTCCCTTACAAGGAGGCGGTCGGGGGTTCGAGTCCCTCAGCGCCCACACCTTCGTCCGGCGTGAGACGCTCGACGAGCCATGCCGTCCCTGAACCGACCGGTTCGTGTCGCCGTGCTGCCTCCCGAGCGGACGTGGGCGTCCACCGCGGTGGAGGAAGGCGGTGGCGTCGTCGCCGACCTGGGGGGCGCCGAAGCTCTGGTCTGGGCGGCGGGAATCGACGAGCCGGGGCTCGGTCCCGACGACCTCCGGGAGGTGCTGCGCCGCCACCCGGGGATCCGGTGGGTGCAGCTGCCGTGGAGCGGGGTCGACGACCAGCAGGCGGCGGGCGTCTTGGACCACGACCACGTCTGGACGAGCGGCAAGGGCCTCTACGCCGGCGTGGTGGCCGAGCACGCCCTGTGCCTGACCCTCGCAGGGCTGCACCACCTCAAGCCCTACAGCCGGGCACGGGCGTGGTCCGACCCCGCCGGGACGCGCCTGGTCGGAGGGCGGGTGACCGTGTTCGGCGGCGGTGGCGTGGCGCGTCACCTCGTCCGGCTGCTGGAGCCGTTCGGGTGCCACGTCACCGTCGTCCGCAGGCACCGAGCGCCCATGCCCGGTGTCGACCGGGTGGTCGGCTGGGACCGGCGGGACGACGCGCTCGGGGCCGACGCGGTGATCCTCGCCCTCGCCCTGACCGCCGAGACGGACCGGTTCTTCGGGCGCGCCCAGCTCGAGCGGATGGAGCACCACGCCTGGCTGGTGAACGTCGCCCGAGGCCGTCACGTGGTCACCGACGACCTCGTCGACGCGCTCCGCTCCGAGCGCATAGGAGGCGCGTGCCTCGACGTCACCGACCCGGAGCCCCTCCCCGAGGGTCATTCGCTGTGGTCGCTGCCCAACTGCCTCGTCACCCCGCACAGCGCGACCACGTGGGAGCTCGTGATCCCCTTGCTCCAAGGCCGTATAACCGACAACGTCGGGCGGTTCTCGCACGGCGAGCCCCTGGTGGGAGTCGTCGACCCCGATCTCGGCTACTGAGCCGAGGCGTCCAGCCGCGCCATGTTCTCCTCGGCGAGGTAGACGGCCGCGTGGCGGGTCGTGGTCCCCGTCCGATCGGCGCCCGTCAACACTGCGTCGGTCAGCTCGCCGATGACGGTGTCGATCCGTGCGAACGACGCCTCGGGCGTGGGGGCGATGTCGCCGAACAGCGTCCACCACCACCAGGCGTTCGCTCCGCAGTTGGCGACGACATCAGGGACGATCGTGACGCTCCGGGCGGTGAGAGCGTTCTCGGCGCCCGGCGTGAGCGACAGGTTGGCCCCTTCCACGACGTAGCGGGCGGCCAGCGACTCATGGTCGTGCTCGTCGACCGAGTACGAGACGGCGGCGGTGACCAGGACGTCGGCCGGCGTGGTGAGCCACCCCCGACCCGGCCCGAGCTCGTCGCCGGGCCGGAGCCTCGAGCGGTCGAGCAGGCCACCGGCGCGGCGGTGCCGGAGGAGGTGCTCGACGTCGAGACCGCGAGGGTTGGACACGGTGCCGGCGGCGTCCGCCACCATCACGACGCGCACGCCGGCGCGGCTGAGGTAGCGGGCGGCCGGGCCGCCGACGGAGCCGAAGCCCTGCACGGCCGCCGAGCAGCCCGCCGGGTCCTCGCCACGGAGGCGGAGCGCCGCCACCGCGGCACGGGCCACGCCGTAGCCGCCGACCACGTCGGCGAGCCCGAGCCCGTCGACCTCGTGCGCGAAGGCGGTCCGCAGCCGGCGCAGCCCTCGCTCGGCGCCGTCGGGGATGTGGGGAAGCATGGCGTCGACCGTCGAGCGCAATCCCACCGCCGCGGCCGCGTCGTCCAGGTCGGCGTGGCGCACGCCCAGGTCCGACCCCGTCGCCCAGCAGCTCTCGAGCAGGTGGCGTACCGACGCCACGTACCGCCGCAACACGCCGGCGGCACCGGGCGCGGCGGGGTCGACGTCGATACCGCCCTTGCCCCCGCCGTAGGGCCGGTAGGCGTCGCCCGACCGGTACTGCAGCGCCTCCTTCACCGACATCACTTCGGCCAGGCCGGCCACCTCGTCGCGGCTGCACCCAGCGCGCATGCGTATGCCGCCGCTGGCCACGCCGCGCCGCAGCCGGTCGAGGACGACGTGGCAGGTGGCGCCCGTCTCGGCGTCGGTCCAGGTGTCCTCGAAGTGGGGAGCGCGCGTCAGGGCCCCGCCGATCCCTTCTCCGGGACCTTGACAACGACGACCGCCATGTCGTCCTTGGCGTGACCCTCCTGGAACTCGAGGGCGGTCGAGACGATGGCGTCGGCGATGTCCTGGGCGCTGCCCCGAGCGGCGCGGGCGACGGCGGCGCGCAGTCCTTCGTCGTCGAAGAAGGCGCCGTTGCGCCGGGCCTCGATGACGCCGTCGGTGTAGAGCACGACGACCTCGCCGGGGCCCAGATAGGTCGCGCTGTCCCTTAGGTGGGGTGTGTCGAGCATGCCGAGGATGGTCCCGGTCTCGCCGACGGTGTCGAAGGTGGCTTCCGGAGGCAGCCGGAGCGGCAGGTGGTGCCCGCCGGAGGACACGGTGAAGCGGAGACCCTCGGGGCGGTGATCGAGCATGGCGAACACGGCGGTGCAGAAGTGCTCCGGGTGGTAGCGGACGAGCGTGTCGTGGAGGCTGGCGAGGACGGCGCTCGGGTAGGGCGTGCGCAGGGCCTCTGCCCGGACGGTGTACCGGGCGAGGGCGGTGATGACGGCGGCGGCGGGGCCCTTGCCGCAGACGTCGCCCAGCACGACCGCCCAGGTGCCCCGGCCGGTCTCGAACACGTCGTAGAAGTCGCCCCCGACCTCGCTGCCGTCACCGGCCGGCCGGTACGCCCCGGCCACGTCGAGCCCGGGCACGGCGAGGATCTCGGGCGGGAGGAACGTCGTTTGGAGTGTCCGGGCAAGTGCCGTCGCCCGCGCCTCGGACTCCTCGGCCCGGTGGCGCGCGGTCAGCAGCTCCCGCTCGTAGGCGCGCCGCTCGGTCGCGTCGAAGAGGGCGGAGCGGATGACCAGCGGGCTCCCGTCGGCGTCCCGGCGGAGCACCGAGTTCACCAGGACGGGCAGACGGGCGCCTGACGAGCAGACGAGCTCGACGGCGATCTCCCGGACCCGCCCTTGCATCAGCAGCAACGGCGCGAGGTGCGTCTCGTAGAAGATGCGGTCGCCGGGCGCCAGCAGCTGCTGGAACCGCCTCCGCCCGACGAGGGTGTCCCGTTCGTAGCCGGTCCAGGCGAGGAAGGTGCCGTTGACCTTCGCGATCGTGCCGTCGGGACGGGTCGACAGGTAGGCGCACGGTGCGCTGTCGTACAGCTCTTCGGGGTCGTCGTCGAGCAGGGCGGCGTAGAAGCCCTCGCCGACCTCGGCCTCGCTGACCACCGCGTCGGGTTCGGTCATGACGCGGCGACGAAGGCGGCGATGGCGGCGACCGTCTCCTCCGGTGCGCTCAGGTTGGGGCAGTGCCCGGTGGCCCGCAGCCTGACGAACCGGCTCCCCGGGGTGTGCTCGTGGACGTAGGCGCCGACGGCGTCGGGGGCGATGGCGTCGTCGGAGCACTGCAGCACGAGCGCGGGAACCGTGACCCGGCCGAGGTCGCCCCGGTTGTCGGAGAGGAACGTGACCCGGGCGAAGCGCTTCTGGATCTCGGGGTCGGTCTGGCAGAAGCTGGCGGTCAGCTCGGCCCCCAGCTCAGGTCGCTCGGGGTTGCCCATGATCACCGGCGCCATGGCGCTCGACCATCCCAGGTAGTTGCTGTCGAGCGAGCTCAGCAGCCCGTCGATGTCCTCCCGGCTGAAGCCGCCCACGTAGTCGCCGTCGTCGATGTACCGGGGCGACGGCCCGACCATCACCATCGCACCGAAGCGCTCGGGGTCGGCGTTGGCAGCCAGGACGCCGACCATGGCGCTCACCGAGTGTCCGACGAACACCACGTCTTGGAGGTCGAGGGCGGCGCAGATCTCGAGGACGTCCTGGGCGTAGCCCTGGAGGGAGCCGTAGCGGTCGGGGTCGTAGGCGGTCAGGTCGGAGCCGCCGGCGCCGACGTAATCGAACACCACCGTCCGGAAGCGGTCTTCGAAGGCGGGGACGACGAACCGCCAGATGTGCTTGTCGCACCCAAAGCCGTGGGCGAACAGCATCGGCCGCCCCGCGGGGTCGCCGCCGACGGTGACGTTGTTACGGGCGAGTATGTCGGTTGCCACGGCGTCACGATACGACGCCCCCGTCGCTAGTCGTCAGCCCGCCGCCGGGGCCGGTTGGGGCATCCGCCCCGAGCGCAGCTCGACGTAGACGACCTTGGCCGCCGCCACCAGGGGGACGGCAAGGAGGGCGCCGACCACGCCGCCGGCGGAGACGCCCACCAGGGCGGCGGTCATTGTGGCGGGGGGCGAGAGCTTGACCGCCCGGCCCACGATCAACGGGCTCAGCAGGTGGTTCTCGAACTGCAGGTAGAGCACGAAGAACACCGCGCACGCCACGCCGGTGCCGGCGCTCTCGGTGAAGCCGAGGAGGACGAAGGGGATGCCACCGGCGGCTCCGCCGATCTGGGGCACCAGGTCGAACAGGGCGACCCACACGGCCACCAGCGGGGCCAGCGGCACGCCCAGCACCAGCCCGGCCACCAGGGTGGCCACACCGGCCACCACCGCGACCAGGAGCGACCCGGCGACGTACTTGGCGACGGTGTCGTAGGCCAGGCGGCCGATCCGGTCGGCTCGCTCGCGCTGCGCCGGCATCACGAGCCGGCGCGCCCCACGGACCAGGCGAGGGCCGTCGAGCAGGAGGCTGATGACTACGAGCACGGCGAAGGCGGTCGCCAGCACGGCGTCGGCGACCCGGAGGGCGGCGTCGCCGAGGGGCGTGTCCTCCCCGGTCAGCCGGTCCGGGAGGCCCGCGATCCAGCGCTCGACCGCCTGGGCGGTGCCCGCCTCGCGGAGGTCGTCGCCGACCCAAGGGAGGTCGTCGATCTGGCCCACCACCCTGTCGATGTCGCGCCCCAGGTCGCGGGCCTGGTCGACGGCGGGGGGGCCCAGCAACAGGACGGCACCGGTCAGGAGGACGAGCACGCCGAGCACGACCGCCGTGACCGCGCCCATCCGGTGCCCGCCCAGGCGCCGTTCGACCTTGGTGACCAGGGGGTCCAGGGCCAGGGCGAGCAGGGCGCCGACGGCCAGCACCGCCACCGCCCGCGGCGCCGCGCGCACCAGCCCGGTGGCCGCCACCAGCACGACGAACGCGCCCAGCGCCCAGGCCACCGTCCGCCAGTCGAGGTCCACCTCGAGGACTTCGTGTCCCGTCCCGCCGGGCCCGCCGGGCTCGCTGGAGTCGGGCACGCCGGTACTGTACCGGCGCGATGGGCGAGGCTGACCTGAGGCGGCCCGCCCGGCGAACCCGGCTGCGCCTCACGCCTCGCTCGGTCGTGCTGGCGGTCGGCGCGCTCGGCCTGACCCTCGCCCTGCTCCGGGTGATCGACGCGTCCAAGCGGGTGATCGGGTGGATCCTCGTGGCCGGCGTGCTGGCCGGGCTGCTGCACCCGATCGTCACCCGACTGCAGCGGCACATGCGCAGGGGACTGGCTGTCGGCCTGGTGATGCTGACGATCGTCGGAGGGGCGGCGGCCGTCGTCTACGGGCTGGTCGACGACCTCCAGACGCAGACCCGCCGCCTTCAGGTGGCGGCGCCTGAGCGGGCCCGCAAGCTGGAGCAGTCGGAGCGGTTCGGCGAGCTCGCCCGCGACCTCGACGTGGAGGACCGCACCCGCCGCTTCGTCGCCGAGGTGCCTGAGCGCCTCCGCGGCGGGACGCCGGCCGAGGCGATCCGGGCGACCGCCACCCGCGGGGTGGCCTACCTGGCCACCGGCGTGCTGACCGTCTTCTTCCTGCTCCACGGGCCCCGCATCGCCCGCTCGGCGCGCGACCAGCTCCGCGATCCGGCCCGCCGCGAGCGGCTCGACAGAGTCGGCCCCGCCGTCTACGGCCGGGCCTTCGGCTACGCCGGTGCCAGCCTGACCATGGCGTTGGCCGCCGGCCTGTTCGCCTATGCCCTCGCCCGCACCGCCGACGTTCCCGGGCCGGCGCCCCTTGCCCTCTGGGTCGGGTTGTGGGACCTCGTCCCGCTGGCCGGGGTGGTCGTCGGGGCGGCGCCGATCGTCGGGCTGGCCGCCGCCTCCTCGGGGGACCGGGCGCTCGTGCTGGCGTTGGCGTTCGTGGCTTACCAGCTGACCGAGAACCTTGTCGTGCAGCGGCGAGTGGAGGCGGCGACCGTGCGCCTGGGCCCGTTCATGACGCTGGCCGCCGGGCTCGTCGGCCTGGAGCTGAGCGGCGTGGCCGGGGCCCTGCTGTTCGTCCTCGCCGCCGCGATCCTCGCCGTGGCGGCCGACGAGGCCGCCGCCCCCTGACGCCGTCAGCCCAGCCGGCGCCCGACGTCCACCAGGCCGGCGATGCGCTCGCCCACCCGCGCCAGGCGCTCGCGGGTGCGATCGGGGTCCATGAGCTCGTCTTCGGTCGCCGGGCCCTCGACCGTCGAGAGGACGACGGCGATCCCCTCGTCCCGCAGGCGTTGGGCGGTGGGCGGGTCGAGGGGCGCCACCACCGCACCGACGGCGACGACGGGGACGTCGTGCCGCCGGGCCCGGCGGGCGACGCCGACGGGCAGCTTCCCCGCCAGGGTCTGGGAGTCGAGCATGCCCTCGGCGGTGACGACGAGCGACGCCCCTTCCAGCACCCGGTCGGCGTCGAGCGAGTCGAGGGCCAGCTCGACGCCGGGCTGCAGCCGGGCCCCGCAGAACGCCATGAGCCCGAACCCGAGACCCCCGGCCGCACCCGCGCCGGGCTCGCCCCTCAGGCGCCGGCCGACGGCCTCCTCCACCACGTCGGCGAAGTGGGAGAGGGCGGCGTCGAGCTCCTCGACCATCTCGGGAGTGGCCCCCTTCTGGGGGCCGTACACGGCGGCGGCACCGTCGGGTCCGAGGAGGGGGTTCTCGACGTCGCTGGCCACGACGATGTCGGCGTTCCCGAGCCGCTCGTCGAGCCCCGAGAGGTCGACCGAGTGCAGCTGGGCCAGCGCCGCGCCGCCCGGGGGGAGCTCGTCGCCGCCGGGGCCGGTCAGGCGGGCGCCGAGGGCCGACGCCATGCCCGCGCCACCGTCGTTGGTGGCGCTCCCGCCGACGCCCACCAGCAGCTTCCTGGCCCCGCGGTCGAGGGCGTCGGCGATCAGCTGGCCGGTCCCGTAGGTGGTCGTGCGGCGCGGGTCTCGGCGGTCCTTGGCGACCAGGGCCAGCCCCGAGGCGGCCGCCATCTCGATGACCGCGGTCTCGACGCCGTCGGCGAAGATGAGCCCGTACCGGGCCTCGACCTCCTCGCCGAGCGGCCCCCGCACCCGCACGTCGACGACGTCGCCGTTCGTCGCCGACACCATGCTCTCGACCCAGCCGTCCCCGCCGTCGGAGAGAGGGAGGAGCTCGATGCGCGCGTCGGCCCACACCCGTCGCACGCCCTCGGCCAGCGAGGCGGCGACGTCGGTGACGGGGAGGGACCCCTTGAAGGCGCCGGGGGCGACGACGACCTTCAGGTCGTCGGGGGCCACGCCGGCTCTTGGCCAAGAGGTCGGAGGATGCCGGCGGAGCCTACTCAGCGCCGGCGCCGACCAACGGCTCAGCCAGGTCGGCGAACGAGCAGAGCCGGATGCCGAGCCGCCCGAGGGCCGTGCGCACGCGGGGGTCGCAGAGGGTCGCCACCTCAGCGGCCCGCTCCGCGCCGTAGGTGCTGTCCAGGCCCTCGGGGTCGCCGGGGTGGCAGCCCAGTTCGGTGACCCCCGCGGGCAGGCTCTCGAGCAGGTCGACCAGCCGGTCCACGGTGATGGCGTCGGGGTAGGGCTGGCCCCGGCCGTCCTGGCCGTAGAAGTCCCCTCGGTGGTGGATGCCGGCGTCGTAGTGGCGGACGGGGACGCCGAGGCGCCGGCCGGCCCGGCGCAGCGCCGAGCGGACGGGCTCGTGGCGGTGGACGTGCTGGTGGGAGTCGAGGTGGGTTGGCCCCCGCCCGACCAGGCGGCCAAAGGTCTCGAGCTGGCGGGCGACCTCGCCCTCCACCGCCTCGCCGTCGTGCGTGTCGACGACCTCGTAACGAGCCCGCCATTCGCCGCCGGCGTACTCCCATTCGCCCAGGTCGAGGTGGAGTCCGAGGCTCAGGGCGGGGTGGGCCCGGGCGTAGGCCGCCGCCTTCTCGGCCGCCGCCCACCGCACCATGAGGGTGGCAGCGGTGACGATGCCGTCCTCGTGGGCCCGCACCACGCCCCGGTTGACGCCGGGCGACTGGCCGAAGTCGTCGGCGTTGACGATCAGGCGGCGCGGCGCCGTCACGTGAGGCCCAGCCGTTCGCCGATGGCCAGCGCCTCGGCCACCCGGTCGCGGGCGTGCTCCGGCGGTGGCGTCCAGTCCGGCGACCACCCGAGCCACTGCAGGGCGTAGTGGAGACGGCAGCAGTCGACCAGGACGGCGAGCTCGTCGACGCTCGCGCCCAGCTCGTCGAGATAGGCGCCGACGAGCTCGTCCTGGGTGGCGCCCTGCCAGCCGTCGGTGAGGGCGGCGAGGTCGAGCAGGGGGCAGCCGACCCCCGCCATCTCCCAGTCGACGGGCCACACCTGCACGCCCGCCGCGGTGGCGCCGACCAGCACGTTCGAGGGATACAGCTCGCCGTGCACGAGCTGCTGCGGCACCGACGTGAGCCGGTCCACCACCTCGCCGTATCTGCGGGCGAGCTGCTCCAGGCGGTGCTGCTCGTCGGCCCCGGCGCCCCGGACGGCGGCCACCTCGAGGGCTCGCCGGGGCCACAGCCCGAGCAGCTCGGGCCCGTAGCGGAGCAGATGGGGGTTGCGGCGGACGATCGCCTCTCCCTCCTCGGCGAACGTCAGGTGGAACCGGGCGAGCCAGCGGGCAACCGACGCCCAGACGGCGGGGTCGCCGACCTGCCACAGCTCGACGCCCGGCACCCGCTCGAGGAGGAGCAGGTGGCGGCCGTAACGTCCGTCGCCGAGCGTGCCCCAGCAGGCGGCGCCCAGCCCGGTTCCCGGAAGGAGGCTCTCGTAGGTCGTGATGCACCGCCGGGGGTCGTAGAGGAACGCGGGCTTGGTGCGCCGGGCCTCTCCGAGCAGGCCGTCCCAGGAGAGGTCCTTGAGGATCAGGCGGAGCGCCCGGCCGTCGTCGAGGCGGGCGGTCACCTCCTCCAGCGGGAAGCTGGTGGCGTAGGCGTACGGGGCGCGGTCCAGGCCGGTCACGCCGACGTCCTCACCGCGGCGGCGGAGGCCCTCGGCCAGGCACCGGGCCACGTCGTCGTCGGTCGGAGGGGCGAGCGTCACGGGGTCGAGAGGTGGTCGAGGAGGCGGGAGAGCACCCGGTCGGAGTCGAGGTGCTCCTCGGCCAGCGCCCGCGCCGCCCGCCGGTGCCCGCCGTAGTCGGCGTTCAGGCTCTCGACCGCGGCGACGACGCCCTCCGTGTCGGCGAAGGGCAGGAGCCCTTCGCCCGTGGGCAGGTGGCCCCAGAACCCGGTGTCGTGGGCCAGCACCGGGCGACCGGAGGCGAGGTAGCACGCGCTGCGGTCGCTGAACCAGCCGCAGCGGGAGACGACGTAACCCGACTTGGCCACGCCGAGCTCGGCCCGGGAGCCCTGGACGAAGCGGCGGTAGTCGTCGGGCGTCCCGGCGACGGCGGCGGGATCGACGAGCTCCCACCCGTTGGCTCGCAGCATCTCGAGGTCCCGCCGTTCGTCGGGATGGATGGCCAGGGCCAGCACGAAGCGCTCCCGGGCTCGCACGGGGACGTCGGCCAGCGCGCGCAGCGAGTGGGCCTTCTGGCCGTACAGCACGCCGTCGTGCCGGATGGACCCGTACCCGCGGAAGTTGCCGACTGTCGTCAGGGCCCGGTGCTGCTCGCCCGCGGCGACCGGCCACTCGTCGAGCACGACCGGAGGCAATGTGGTGATCCACCGCCGCCCGCAGGTCGGCACCGGGCAGCCGTCCATGCCGAGCGACAGCCCCACGGTGACGAAGTGAGTGTGCCCGTCGAACCGCATGTCGATGCCCTCGAGGTGGTGCCACAGTTGGTTGAAGGCGGGGTCGAGATCCAGGTAGGCCCGCACCGGCACCGGGTCGAGCAGCGCCTCGTCGGCGAGCATGCCGGAGACGTTGAGGAGGACGTCGGCCTCCAGCGCTCGCCGCCGCAGCTGCCCGCGGTCGAGCCCGGCGGTCGCTCCCGATCGGCGGTCGAGCAGCGCCCAGTCGTCGTCGAGGCCGACCGATGCCATGACCTTCTCGCCGTACGACGCCATCGCCGAGTCGGCGAGGGCGACGCCCGGTGGGGGGTCGACAGGCTCGACCAACGTCACCCGGTGGCCGAGGCGGCGCAGCCCGAGGAGGTACTGCAGGACCGCCCACGTGGCCCCGCCCTGGCGGGGGACGCCTGCCACCATGCCGCTGACGATGACGCCGAGGCCGCTCAGGACGGCTCCTTGGTCATGAGCGACAGGAGGATCTCGAACTCCACGCCGCCCTTCGGGCCGCGCATCGTCTCCTCCACCTCCACGCGGTAGCCGGCGTTGGCGAAGAGGTCTCGGTAGGTGTCGACCAGCCACCTGCTCATGAGGCCGTTGTCGGGGCCGTAGGTGTTGACGAGCAGCAGCCGGCCCCGCGGCATTGTCGCCTCGTGCAGGCTGTGGGCCAGCCAGCCCACGTCGAACATCGGGTACAGCCAGCCGAGGTAGTACGCCGTCTCGGCCAGGACGACCAGGTCCCAGGGGCCGTCCGCCTCGGCGTCCAGCTCCATGAGGTCGCCCACCCGCAGCTCGACGTGGCCCATCGGGGCCAGCAACTCCCGGGCGCGCGCCACGGCGCTCGGCGCCACGTCGACGGCCAGCAGCCGGTCGCACGAGCGGGCGAGGTGGCGGGTGAAGGACCCGGCGCCGCACCCGAGCTCCAGCGCTCGCCCATAGCGGCGGTCGGCGAGCAGCGCCAGCTGGCGTGCGTACCGGCGCTGGTCGAGGTCGGACGTCTCCAGGTCCCAGGGGTCGCTCTGCGCCCACAGCCCCTCGAAGAACGCCGTGGCCTCCCGTGCGGCGGAGATTCGGTCGTGGCCGCGCCGCGTCACGCCGGCCCCGGCAAGGTGTCGGCGGGGGCCAGGTGCACCAGCGCGCTGACGCCGGGCCCCACGTCGGTGACCAGGTGGTACCGGGTCGCCAGGTGCCGCCGGAACCCGGCGTAGTGGTCGAGCCACCACGACGACGACTCCGGGACGAGCAGGTAACGCGCCCCTCGTTGCCGCGCTTCCTCCAGCAGCCGGATGGCGGCGTCGCTGTCGGCGGGGTGGTGGCCGGCGTAGACGCCCTCGTCGGTCTGGGGGAAGTGCCACCCCACGTGGCCGGGAAGTGAGATGAGGTCGTCGTCGCCCCGGCTGACGACGGCGACGGGGCCGGCACCGGCGGGGAGCGTCGACGCCAGCGCCCGGTGGACGAGCTCCACCTCGCCGGCGCGGGCCTGCTCCGTGCTCGCCCGCTCGAGCTCCTCGGTCTTCTGGCGCAGCTCCCTCTCGGCCCGGGCCAGGCGCCGCTCGGCCGACGCCCTGGCCCGGCGCTCCTCGTCGAGCTGGACGAGCACCTCCGTGGCCTGACGCAGCCGCCGCCGGCGGTGGGAGAGGAGGACGGCGGTCAGGCCGACGGCCGTGGCCGCCAGCCCCAGCAACACGAGGGCGGCCGTCACGCCGCACCTGCCGTGGCCAGGCCGGCGTCGACGAGCTGCAGGACCTGCTCCACCCGCCGGGACCACGAGTGCTCCTCCAGCAGCGTCCGGTGCTCGCTTTCCACGGACGGCCCCCGTCCCTCCCGCAGCGCCTCCTCCACCCGCTCGACGAACTCCTCGGGGTCACCGGCGACGCGCACGAGCGAGCGCATCTCGTCGATGTTGCTGACGGCGGTCGAGACGACAGGCAGGTTGGCGGCGCTGTAGACGAAGACTTTGAGCGGGTTCATGATGCGCGTCATGTCGTCGTCGACGTGGGGGACGATCCCGACGTCGAACGCCTGCAGGTACGCCTGGAGCTTGTCGTACGGGCGCACTCCGAGGAGGTGCACGTTCTCGAGCGCCCCGAGCTGCAGGACGTCGCGGTTGAGGTGGGCCGAACCGATGAGGACGAGATGCCACTCGGGGCGGGCCCCGGCGACGTGCTCCAGGAGGTCGATGTCGATCCGGGACGAGAGGTTGCCGACGTAGCCGATGAGCGGCCCCCGCAGCTTCCGGATGTCCCTGGGCCGGCGCAGCCGCCGGGGCGGGCCGGAGGGCACCTCGCAGGCGTTGGGCACAACGTGGATGCCGGCGGCGAACTCCTCCATCGAGCGCTTGACCGCCTCGCAGTTGGCGATCACCACGTCGCTCAGGCCGAGGACCTCGGCGTAGTTGTCGCTCAGGCGCTTCCTCTGCCCCTCACCCGACCACTTGCGGGTGTCGTCGACGACGTCGGCCACGACCAGGTCGGGGGCGAAACGCCGCACGAACGCCGGGAACTCGCCGTGGGTGGGATAGGCCCAGAACACCAGGGGGTGCGAGCCGACGCCGTTGCGGGCGAGCACGTCGGCCACCCACGCCGCGTAGTCGGCCCGCGGGGGGACGAGGCGGCGCAGCCGGCCGCCGGGCTCGTCCGCCCCACCCCTGTGCACGAACGTGTGGGCGCTCACCTTGGGGTGGGGGCGCGTCCCTCTCAGCCGCCGCACCGTCTGCTTCACGACGAGGGACGACTGGCTGTACGCGTCGCCCCGGCCGTCCCGCCACCGGGTGACGAGCGCGGGGACGGAGACGGCGTCGTCGAAGTGGACGATGCGGCGAACCCGGGGCGACGCCGCCAGGTACTTCACGAGCATGTCGGGACGGCGGCCGTAGATACCGCTGTCGTTCTGTCGCCAGAACATCACGATGTCGAGGCGGTCGTCGGGGGAACGGCGGGGGCGGGGCCGGGGCCGCGGGACGACCTCGGCGCGGGGAGGTGCGGGATCGGCGACCGCCCCTCTGGCGCCGGCGGGGGGCGCGACGGCGGCGTCCACCGCCGGCGGCGCGAACAGCGACCGCTGGAAGGAGACCGCCGCCGCCAGGTCGGACGGGGCGGTGGTGCCGCCGCGGGCCGCCGCCTTGGCCAGGACCTCCTCGAGCCTGGGCCTCACCGCCGCGTAGCTGAAGCGCCGCAGGAAGACCTCCCGCCCCCGGCGTGCCTGCCCGGCGCGTACCGAGGGGTCGGCCAGCACCGCCTCCAGGACCTCGGCCAGGTCGTCGCCGCCGACGGGCAGCAGGGCGCCCTCGTCGATCAGCGGCAGCAGCGGGGCGGTCGGAGTGGCCAGGCAGGGGATCCCCATGGCCAGGGCGTCGGTGACCTTGGCCGGCATCTGCCAGCGGGCCATCTCGCTGTCCGGGTCCTGTAGGACGCAGACGGCGTCGGCGGCGGCGAGCAGCTGCGGCAGCTGCGAGAACGGTTGGGGCGCCAGCGGGTGGATCCATCGCTCGTAGCCGGCCAGCAGCGACTTCATCTCGTCGAGCTCCCGGGTCGCCAGCACGCACAGGCGGTTCCGCGGGTCGCCGATCCGCTCCAGGGCGGCGGCGACCTGCTGGATCCCCTTGTGGCGGCGCGGGGTGCCGGCGAACAGCACCACCCGCTCACCCGCCTTCACGCCCAGGCGGGCTCCGGCCTCCTCGCGGTCGTACCGGTCGGGGTCGAAGACCGTCTCGTCCCGGGCGTGGGGGATGACCACCCCGCCGTAGCGAGCGGCGAGAGGGACGTTGGACACGGTGACCCCGTCGGCCAGGCGCACGGCCCACTCGGAGAAGCTCGTCCAGATCCTCCCCTGAGGACGCAGCAGGTCGGGATGGCTCCGGAGGCCGGGCAGCTCCCCCAGCGGGATGCCGCCGCCGCTCCCGACGAAGCTCAGCTCGAGGTCGTCGCAGTCGACGGCCAGCCCCCGGCCGCGGTCGCACCTCGCCAGCATCCCGACTCCGAGGCCCGGCAGCCGAGGCTTCACCGCGTAGACGACCTCGGCGGTCAGCTCGGCGGCCATCCGCTCCATGGTCCCGAAGTACTCGGGGAAGCGGCCTCCCGGGTAGCGGCGGAGAGGGATGGCCGAGTCACGGAGGGGGCGCCAGACCTCGCTCCCGAACTCGGGGAAGTGCGACCCGACGATCTCCACGTCGTGGCGGCCGGCGAGCATGTCGGCCAGCAGGTGCGCACGTCCCAGCGCGTTGTGGCCGAGGTCCCAGGACACGACCGCGACCGAGAGCCTCCTCGTCGTTGCCGCCGCCGGCCTCTCCGGCGGAGTCGGCTCGCGGACGGTGACCGCCGGCGGCTCGGCCCGGTCCTCGACCTCGGCCTGCGAGGCGCTCAGGCGGCGGCGCAGGTCGCCGATCGTCGAGCCCAGGGCATCGAGAACCGAGGGAAGGAGCCGCTCGAGCCGGTCCGGGCCCAAGTCGGAGCGTGCAGGCGGGCGAGCGCCGATGCCCGCTCGGACGAGGACGTCGGCGATGCGGTCCCAGTGCCGGTCGAGGAGCGGGGCGGCCGCGTCCCGGAAGCCGGCCTCACCGCCGGCGCGTAGGAGGGCGGGAGAGGCGAGGGCCTCGGCGTCGGCCCATGCCGGCAGCGCCTGGTCCAGCCGGCCGAACTGCTCGCAGAACCCCGACCACTTCGCCGTCGCCGGGCCGCTGCCGACCACCCGGGCGGGCACGCCGAACGCCACCGCGGTGATCGCCCCGTGCATGCTCGAGCCCAGGTAGCCATCCGCGCGGGCGATGGCGGCGGCCAGCGTGCGGATCCCCTCGGCCGCCGGGACGACGAGCGGCGCCGTCTCCATGACCCCGCCGACCCGCTCGGCCAGGACGTCGTCGCCGTGGCAGGGGCCGAGAGGGACGAGCACCACCGTCGCCTCCAGGCGGCGCGCGATCGAGTCAAGGCGGGCGGCCAGGGAGCGGGCCGGCTCGTCGACGTAGCGGGAGCTCAGGTGGACGGCGACCGTGCGCTCGGGTGCCGGGCGCCCAGCGGCCGACCACAGGTCCCGGTGGGCGGCGTCGATATCGGGCTCGCTCCAGAGGCCGGCCACGTCGAGCCCCGGGTCGGGCACGATCTCGATGCCCGACGCCACGCCGGCGGCCGCCAGCTCCCGTGCGCTGCCACGGTCCCGGACGCTGAGGTAGTCGGCGACCTCGGTCGCCTCCCTGACCAGGGCCGCCTCGGCCGGCCCGAGCCGGGCGCCGACGCCCACCGCGTTCCAGCACAGGGGGACGGCCCGCCTCGCCGCCGCGACCGACCCGCCGAACCACAGCCTGGGGTAGGCGGTGTAGCCCCGCGTCCCGCCGGTGTCGTACCAGTCGTGGTTCCAGGGCTTGGCGTGGACGAGGTTGCCGCCGCCGAGGACCACCGCGTCGACGTCGTGGTCGGGGAGGAGGTCGACGTCGAGGGTCGGCGCCGTGTCCTTCCAGACCGCGGGGGCCTGGAGGGGGGAGTAGCAGGTGACCTCGGCGATCCCCTCGAGCCGGGCCCGGACGATCTCGGGGAACAGCAGGTCGCCGTAGTTGGCGATGTCGAACGTGCCGAGGAGGGCGACTCTCATCGGGCCTCGCTCCCGCGCCGGGGGCGGGCGACGCCCAGCTCGTCACACAGGCGGCCGAGCACCCGGTCGGCGGCGAACCACTCCTCGGCCAGGGCCCGGGCCGCCCGGCAGTGGTAGCCGTGGTCGGCCAGGATCGCCTCCGCCCCCTCGACCGCCTCGTCGAGGGTCGTGAAGGCGAGCAGGCCCGAGCCCGTCGGGTAGCTCCGGCGGAAACCGGTGTCCTGCACGAGGGCGGGCCGGCCCGACGCCAGGTAGCGCACCGTGCGGTCGCTGAACCAGCCGCTGGCGGTGTCGACGTAGACCGACTGGGCCACCGAGAACTCGGCGTCCGAGCCCTGCACGTAGCGGCGGAACGAGGTGGGGTCGGAGGCCACGCCGCCCGGGTCGACCAGGCGCCACCCGTGCTCCTCCAGGGCGCTGCGATCCTTGGCGTCGGCGGCATGGATCTCGAGGGCGAGCTCGTAGGTGCCCCGGGCGAGGATCGGCAGGGGGAGGAACCGCCGGAACTGATGGGCCTTCACGCCCAGCACCCGCCCGCCGTGCTCGACCGGCCCGTACGGCCCCCGCCAGCTGCCCACGGTGGTGAACCGCCCGGCGGCAGCCGAGGCGGCCGGCACCGCGGGCCAGTCGGACAGCACCACCGGCTGGCGTATGGGTCGCCACGGCCGGCCGTTGGTGGGGACCGAGCAGCCGGCGGTGCCGATGCTCTCGCCGACCGTGAACCAGGCGTCGTGGGCGTCGAGGACGGCGGTGCGCGTGCCCGAGCAGTCCCAGATCTGGGTGAAACCCGGGTCGAGGTCGACGAACACCCGGAGATCGACCGTGTCCGTCACCTCGGGCAGGACGAGGTGCCCACTGATGTTGACGAGCATCGCCGCCCGGGCGGCCAGGCGGCGGAGCTCGTCCGCTGTGAGCCCGGCGGCGGTGGTCCCGTCGGGGCGCAGCAGGGTGGACGACCGGCGCAGCCCGATGGCGCTCATCACCCGCTCGAAGTAAGCCTGGGCACCGGGCGGGGCGGCGGCGTCCAGCTGCTCGACGAAGTGCACGTCGAAGCCGAGCTGGTCGAGGCCCCGGAGCCAGCTCAACCGGGTCCACGTCGCCCCGCCGTTCCACGCCTTGTTGGCTACGGCTCCGGCCACGACGGCGACGGGCGTCATCCCACCCCCAGGGCGGCGAGGAGACGGCCGAGCACAACGTCGGAGTCGAACCAGGCCTCGGCCAGCTCCCGCGCCGCCTGGCCGTGCTTGGCCGGCTCGGCGGCCACGTCGGCCAGCGCGCCCAGCGCTTCGTCGGGGTCGCCGAAGGTGAGCAGGCCGACGCCGGTCGGGTAGCGGGACGAGAAGCCGGTGTCCTGGGCGATCACCGGCCGCCCGCTGGCGAGGTAGCACAGGCTGCGGTCGCTGAGCCACCCGCTCCGGGCCCGCACGTACATGCTCTTGGCGACCATGAGCTCGGCCGCCGAGCCCTGGATGAAGCGGCGGTAGGCCCAGGGGTCGCCGGCGATCGCGCCGGGGGCGAGGAGGACCCATCCGTTGGCCTCCAGCAGCTCCCGGTCGACGCGGTCGGCGGGGTGGATGTCGAGGGCGACGTGCAGGGGCAGGGGGCTGGCGGACGCGAGCCCGGCGAACTTCCGCATCTCGTGGGCCCGCAGCCCGTAGGAGCGGCCCTCGTACTCCACGGGGGCGTAGGCGCCGCGCCAGGTGGCGACCGAGGTGACCGCCCCACCGGCCGGCGGGGCGACGGGCCAGAGCTCGAGCACGACCGGCGGCGGGGTGGTCGTCCACGGCAGCCCGCACGTCGGGATGTGGCAGCCGGGCTGGCCGATGTTCTCGCCGATGGTCACGAAGCCGTCGTGGCCGGCGAACACGTCGGCCAGCTCGAGGGCCCGCCACATCTGGGGGAACCCCGGGTCGATGTCGAGGAACACCCGGCGGGGGGCGGCGGCCAGGACGCGCTCGGCGGACAGGAACCCCATGACGTTCAAGAGGAAGGCGGAGCGGCGGGTCCGGGCGACGACCTCGTCGACCGGCAGCCCGGCGGCGGTGCCGCCGGTGTGGTCGAGGAGGGCCCACGCCCCGTCGAGCCCGAAGCCGCCCATGAGCCGGCCGAGGGCGGTCGCCGCCGACGCCCGGTCGGTGCCGGGCGGCAGCTGGTCGACGAACAGCACGTCCCAGCCGAGGCGCCGGAACCCGAGCAGGTAGTGGAGGAAGACCCAGGCGTGCCCGCCGTGGCGGGGCTTCTGGGCCAGCGAGCCGGCGACCACGATCGTGTCGCGGGACGGGCTCAACCGGCCACCTGCTCGTTGGTGGCGGCGGTGAGGTCGTAGAGGACGCCCGTGTCGTCGGCGCCGGCGACGGCCCGGTAGTAGCGGTCGAGGTGGCGGCGCAGCGCGGGGTAGTGGGTGAGCCACCAGCAGGCGGGCGCAGGGACGAGCAGGTGCGTCGCTCCGCCGGCACGGGCGTTCTCGACCAGCGCCACCGCGGCGGCACCCGTCGCCGGGTAGTCGCGGCAGTAGGTCCCGTCGGCTGTGGCCGGGAGGTGCCGGGCCCGCCCGGTGCCCAGGTCGAGGAGCGACTCGTCGCCCCGCGAGAGCACCACCACGAGGTCGTCGTCGCCGACCAGGCCGCCGACCAGACGGCGGACGCGGGCGCCAAGGGTGTCGTGGGGGCCAGGACGGCCGGCCTCGAGCCGGCGGCGAGCGTCGGACGGCGCGATCGCGGCGCGGGTCACCGGCCGGCGGTGGGCGACCCCTCGGAGGCCGACCAGGGGGGCTGCCATCCCAGGAAGAGGTCGCTCGCCCAGGAAGGCGAGGCACCGGGCGAGGGTGGCCGACGGCTCGTCGAGCAGCTCGTCGAGGGCGATCCGCCGCACCCGGTCGGGGCCCAGGGCGGCGGCGAGGAGGTCGCAGGTGGTGCCCGACGCGGCGGCGGCGGCGCGGGCCGAGCGCTCGGAGTAGTAGTCGCCGTGGGCGTCGGGCCGGGCGACGAGCGACGCCACCGTGGTCTCGACGTCGCGCTCGACGCAGACGATCCGGGCGTCGGGGCGGGCGTCGGCCAGGCGCAGGGCGCCGGCGCCGGCAGCCGCCGTGGCGACTACGGCCAGCACGGGGCGGCGGCCGGGGAACGGGTGGTCGAGCGCGGTGGCGTTGGCCACCAGCTCGAAGCGGGGATGGAGGTCGAGGGCGCGCGCCGCGACATCGGCGCCGCTGCGAGGGCCGCCGACGACCAGCACCGGGCCGCCGGCCGATGCGGTGCCGGTACCGGCGCCACGCCAGTTGCCCGGCCGTCTGAGGGCGGGCCCGGTCGGCAGCGCCGGCCCGGAGAGGTGCTCGAGCACGACCGGCGGGGCGGCGACGAAGGGCGAGAGGTCGGGGGCGGCGCCGGCGGCGACCGCCTGCGCTCTCGCCCGGGCCCGGGCCCGCAGGGCCCCGTCCACCTCGCGCCGGGCCGACGAGCGGGTACCGGTGGCGACCGAGCCGGTCAGCGAGCCGGAGTGCCGCCGGCGGAGGTAGAGGTGGCGGTCGGCGTTGACGATGCGGGCCACGTGGCCGGCCCGCCACAGGAAGTCGACGTCGCCGCTGAAGCGCAGGCCCGGGAACCCGCCCGCCCCGGTCACCGCGGCGCGGCTGGCGAGGGTCGTCGGGTGAAGCAGGGCGAAGGCGATGGGATCGGCGGCCAGGGCGGCGTTGACGTCGAGGGGGTACTCCCGCTCCCGGGCCTCGGGGGCGGCGACGTCCAGCTCGACCTCGTGGCTCCCGACGACGTCGGCGTCGTAGGTCTCGGCGACGCCCAGAAGCGTCGCCAGGCGCTCCGGATGGGAGACGTCGTCGGCGTCCTGGAAGAGGTAGGCGTCGAACCGTGTGCGGTCGATCACCGTCTGGACGAGCCGGTACGGGCCGACGTTCTGTGCCGCGCCGAGGAAGGTGACTCCCGGGTACCGTCGGGCGACGTCGAGGGGGGGCTCGGGCGAGGCGTCGTCAACCACCACCACCGCGTCGGGCGGTCGGGTCTGGCCGAGCAGCGAGTCGAGGGCCCCGGGCAGCCAGGCGGCGCCGTCGTGATGGGGGACGAGGGCGCACACGGCGGCGGAGCTGGTGAGCGGCATGGCTAGATGACTGCCGATCTAGTTCGGTCGGGCCTGCGGCCCGAAGCGCTGAGCTGCGACTTCGCAGGCTCAGTGGCTGGGCAGCGCGATAGAACAGCGGTCATCTAAGCGGGGCGGGCGTAGAGGGCTCGTCCTCGGCCAGCGACGCCAGCGACGCCAGCACCCGGACGTTCTTGTTCCTGGCCGCCAGGACGCTCAGGTATCGGCGGACGTCGTCGGGCGGCTCGGGCGCCACCGCCACGATCTCGAAGCACGGCTCAAAGGCGGCGTCGAGCAGGCTCTCGAGCCTCGTTCGGGCGGCACCCAGGTCGTCGGGTACCACCACCACGAAGCGGAGCCGGGGAGCGGTCGGCCGCCGGGGCCCGACGCCGGGCACCGGGCGGGTCAGCACGTCGGCCGCTCCGCCCACCGGTGCGGGCCTCGGACGGCGGGGGCGGACGGGGATTTCGACGCCGGCGTGGTCGAGCAGGTCGGTGAGGACGACGTCGTAGTTGAAGAAGGAGCGGGCCACGTCGGTGGCCGCCCGGCGGTGGCGCTCGTAGTCGGCGTTGATCGCCTCCACCGCCTCCGCCGCGTCGTCGAGGCCCGAGAAGGCGAACACACCGTTGCCGGTGGGGATGGCGTTGCCGAACCCGGTGTCCTGCTGGATCACCGGCCGGCCGGCGGCCAGGTAGGTCGCGCTCCGCTCGCTGAACCAGCCGGTGCGGAGGCGCACGTTCTGGTCCTTGGCGGCGGTGAGCTCCCCTCGCGACGCGGCCACGTAGTCCCGGTAGCTCGTGGCATCGGCGGAGAGGGGCAGGCCGGGGCGCACGCGCCATCCGTGCTCCTCGAGGAGCCGCCGGTCCTCCTCGGTGTAGCTGCTCAGGGCCAGCTCGAACCTCTGGTCCACCCGGCGGGGGAGGTCGAGGATCTTCTCGAACTCGTGGTGCTTGCTCCACGTGTACACCTCGCCCTCGAAGGTCACCGCCCGCCAGGGCTGGCGCCAGTTGCCGACGGTCGTGAAGGCGTCCGCCTCGGCCCCGTCGGCGACGCCCTGCCACTGGTCCACCACCACGGGCGGGGGGCTGGGGACGAAGGGAAACCGCTCGGACCACGGCAGCCTGCAGTCGGGGTTGCCGTAGTTGAGGCCCCAGGTGAAGAACGCCACGTGGGGCTCGAGGAAGTCGACGGCGTGCTGCTCCCGGCGGTGGAGCTCGAGCTCCAGCTCCACCGGATCGGTGCCCATGTAGACGAGGCGGCCACCGGCGGCGTGCTCCTCGAGCGGGACGGTGCCGCCGTGGAGGTTGACGACGAGGGCGGCGTCCCGGTAGAGGCGGTTGAGCTGGGCCCGCGACATCCCATAGCACCGTCCGCCGTCGTGCACGGCGTGGTAGGCCCACCGGTCGTCCATTCCCAGCTCGCCCATCTGGTCGGCGATGAAGGCGGCGGCCTTGGCGTTGCCGTCGTCGTGGTCGTGTTCCATGAACATCGACGGCACCCGCCCGTGGGCCTCGACGTAGTAGACGTCGAACCCCAGCCGCTGGAACCCGATGGCGTACTGGCGGACGAGCCAGATCACCCCGCCGACGGGGATCTTGGTCAGCATCCCCAGCAACACCACCTTGGGGCGCGCGATCACGAGGTCTTCACCCGCGTTCGCTTGGCGCCGTTGCGCGAGGTCCCGTTGCGCGACGGGCGCGGAGCGGCCGCCGGTTCGATCAGCTCGACCGGCGGAACGGGGACGGCCTCGACCTTCGCCATCGCCTCCCGAGCCGCCTGAACCCGCTGGCGGTGACGGGTCTGGGCCTGCCACAGCTGGCGGTAGAGGCCGTGGCGCGCGACGAGGGACTTGTGCGTCCCCTGCTCCACCAGCTCGCCGTCGTTGAGGACGAGGATGCGGTCGACGCTGCGGATCGTGGAGAGGCGGTGGGCGATCATGATCGTCGTCCGTCCCTGCATGAGCCGCTCCAGGGCCTCGAGGATGACGGCCTCGGTACGGGAGTCGATGGACGACGTCGGCTCGTCGAGGATCAGGATGGGAGCGTCGCGGAGGAAAGCCCGGGCCACGGCGATGCGCTGGCGCTCGCCACCGGAGATCTTGGCGCCCCGCTCGCCCAGGGGCGTCTGGTACTTCTGCGGGAGCTTCTGGATGAAGTCGTGGGCGTTGGCCGCCCTGGCCGACTCCTCGATGTCCGCCTGGCTGCACCCGGGCCGGCCGTAGCCGATGTTCTCGGCGATCGTCCCGGAGAAGAGCAGGGGCTCCTGGAGGACGATGCTGAACTGCGCCCGCAGCGACTCGAGGGTGAGGTCGCGGACGTCGTGGCCGTCGATCGAGACCCGGCCGTGCTGGGGGTCGTACAGACGGGGCAGCAGGCTCATGAGGGTCGACTTGCCGGCGCCCGTCGGCCCGACCAGGGCCACCGCCTCACCGGGGCGGATCGAGAACGACACGTGCCTGAGGGTGTTCGGCCGGCTCTCGTAGCTGAACCCAACGTCCTGGAGCTCGATCGCGCCGCGGCAACGCGCCGGCAGCGCCCTGGCGTTCTCCTTCTCCTCCACGTCGACGGGGGTGTCGAGCAGCTGCAGGGCGTGGTCGAAGGAGATGAACTGCTGCTGGAACGAGGTGATCGAGTTGGTCAGCGTCTCGAGCGGCGCGTAGACGGCGGCGACGTAGGACATCACGACCAGCAGCTCGCCGGCGGAGATGTGGCCGTTCATCACCCGGAAGGCGCCCACGCCGAGGACGGCGGCGGTGCCCACCGCGGTGATGAGGCTCACCACCAGCTGGAACGCGGTCTGGCGGACGGTCAGTGTGATGCGGGCGTCGACCGTCTCCTCGCCCTGCCGGCGGAACCGCTCGAACTCGTGCCGCTCCCGGCCGAACGACACGATGACCCGCATCATCGCCATCGCCTCGTGGACGATCGAGAGGTTGTGCCCCTCCATCCCCCGCACCTTCAACAGCTGCGGCTCGATGCGGTTGGAGTAGTAGGTCGTGGAGGAGTAGATGAACGGGACGATCGCCACCGCGACCAGGCTCAGGAGGGGGTCGATCCGGTAGGCCACCCAGAGCATGCCCACCAGGGTGAGGACGCTCCGGCCCAGCTCGGGCAGCGACACGACGATCTGCCCGACCGAGTCGGCCTGGTTGTTGATCTTGTACATCAACACCCCGGTGCGGGCGTCGTCGTGGAACGCCAGCGACAGCCGCTGGGCGTGCCTGAAGAGGTCGCTGCGGAAGTCGAGGACCATGCGCTGGTCGACCTTGGTGGTCACGTACTCGTTCAGGACGGAGAGGCCCCCGGCGAGCAGCGTGATGAGCAGGCTCAGGCCGACGGCGCAGAGGATGAGGGCGCCGCGGCCCTCGCCGACCAGCCCGGTGATGAACGCCGGAGCCTTCCGGTCGGCCAGGACGGTGTCGACGATGAAGGCCAGCGGCCATGGCTCGGCCAGGGCGACGACGGCCAGCGCCACCGTGAGGGCGACGGAGACGAAGGCCAGCGAGCGGTAGGGCCGCAGGTAGTGGAGGGCGCGGGGGAGGAGCCGCCAGCCCCGTGCGATGGCCCCCCGCTCGCCCTGCGCGCCGTGCCCGCTCATGATGTCTGCCCCCCGTGGTGTGCGCCGGCCGCCGCCTGCAGCATCCGGGGGACGCCGCGGCGCGCCCGCCACCAGCCCCGGCCCAGGTCGGTCCACACGAGGACCTGCACGGCGGCGGCGAGCAGGGGAGCGACGAGCCCGAGGAGGAGCCCGGCGCCGAGGGCGGCCGCCGTGCGGACAAGGCGCAGCCGCGGCCGGACGCAGGCCTGGACGGTCCCGGGCGGGTGGTTGCTCGTCAGCAGGTCGCCGGCCACGAGGGTTGACAGGGTCAGGCGGGCGTCGTGGTCCTCCCACCCCGTCGGCGCCGACACCCGCAGGCCCCGCCTCCGCAGGGCGCCGACGATGGCAGCGGCCACGCCGGCGCGGGGACCGTCGGCGGGCAGGAGCACGGTGCCGCCGGGAGCCCGCGACGCCGGCCCCGGGAGGGGCGTGGGGGGCGGGAGCTGCCGGCGGGCGAGCGTCCCGGCGCGCCGGCGGCCCCACGTGCGGACCAGCGGTTGCAGCAGGTGGTGCACCGCCACGCGTAGCCGGAAGCCGAGGCGACGGTCCCGCAGCTGGCGAGGCGGCCGGGCCCGGGCCATGTCGGCGGCGGCGAGCACGGCCAGCCCCACCAGCGCGAGCACGGGGGCCACGCCGAGCAGCGGGTGCACCAGGGCGAGGGGTGCGCTGAGCAGCAAGGGCACGGCCACCGGGACGCCCAGCTGGTGCGCCAGGTCGATGCCGTAGCCGCCGGCCCGGTAGACCGACTGGTACGCCGCCGTCCCGTAGAGGCCGCGGTAGATCCGGGCACGGCCCCGCGAGGGGACGAGCGAGTCGTAGATGCGGCCCCGCCACCTGGCAGTCCCGGTGGGGCCGAAGCGGTCTGGGTGGCGGGCCTCGACCAGCGCCTCGGCCCGCCCGTAGCCGCGCTGCTGACGGAGGTAACGGCGGAGGCCGGGCCGGCGGTGGTGCCACACCAGGGCGGCGGGGTGGAAGCCGATCTCCCACCGCCGGTCGAGCACCTTCCAGCAGAGGTCGACGTCGTCGCCGGCGGAGGTGTAGACGGGGTCGAAGCCGCCCACCTCTTCGAGCAGGTGGCGCCAGAACGCCATGTTGCAGCCGGGCACGTGCTCGGCCCGGTCGTCGGAGAGCAGGACGTGCACCGGCCCGCCCGGCGCCCGGGCCACGACCTGGGCCCCAAGGGGGTCGTCGAGGGGCGGGACGTTGGGCCCGCCCACGCCGCCCACCGTGCGCCGGTCGAAGCCGAGCACCAGGTAGTAGGGCCATTCGGGCGACGGGTAGGCGTCGCTGTCGAGGTAGGCGACGATCTTCCCGCGGGCGGCGCGGAAACCCTCGTTGCGGGCCACGCTGAGCCCGGCGTGCTCGATCTGGAGCAGCCGGGCCCGAGGGTGCCGCCGGGCGATCTCGGCGGTGGCGTCGGTGGATCCGTCGTCGACGACGAGGATCTCGAGGTGGGGGTAGTCCAGCGCGCAGGCGTGCACGAGGCACTCGTCGAGCGTCTCCGCCGCGTTGTAGGCGCAGATCACCACGCTCAGCGGCTCCCACGTGTGGCGGAGCTCGGCCAACTCGGTGCGGTTGCGCCCGGCCACCACGTCGAGGGCGGGGCGGGGCGAGCGGTCCGCCCGGGTGAGCCCGAAGTGCCAGCCCTCGACGGCGGCGTCGCCGACCCACCACTCGTCCGTCCAGGAGAAGACGCACGCGCCCGCCACGCCCCGCTCCATCGCCGTCGCCAGCTGCCAGTCGAGGAACTCGGCCTGGCGGCGCTCTCCGTCCTCGGTCCCGCCGGCGTCAAGGCCGATCTCGCCGAGGACGAGCGGCCGGTTCCCGGCGAGGGTGTGCAGCCGCGTGAGGTAGGCCCGGAAGTCCTCCTTCGCCTCGAGGAAGACGTTGAACGTCAGGAAGTCGAGCGAGTCCAGGGGCACGTACTCGGCGGTGGGGTAGTTGGCGTAGGTGGCCAGCGCCTCCGGGTCCTCCTCTCTCACGACCTCGCAGAGCTCGTCGAGGAGCGAGGCGATGGTGCGGGTGCCCGTCCACCGGACGACGTCGGCGGGCACCTCGTTGCCGAGGACCAGCCCGAGCACCTGCTCGCACCCCGCCAGCCGCCGCGCGGCTCGGCGGACCTCACGGCGGGCTTCGTGGGCCACCCCCCGCACGGCGCGCCGGGACGCGCCAACGAGGTAGCGCCAGTCGAGCCAGAACGCTCCGGCCAGCACCCGAAGGTCCCAGTCGGCGGCCAGGGCGAGAAGGTCCTCGGGCGGGGTGGTGTAGGTGCGGACCACCGAGAACGACGCGTCCCGCATGGCGACGAAGTCCTGCTTCATGCGGTCCAGCTCGGGGAACCGCTCGCCGTCGCCCCGTGGCCGGAACGTCCCGTACGTCACGCCCCGGAACGCGAACCGCTGGCCGCCGACCGCGAACTGCTTGCCGTCGACCCGCACCCTCGCCATGCGGCTCAGACGCTCAGGAACTCTCGGGCCGTCGGGGCCCGGCCGATCCCCTCGTAGCGCAGTCCGGCCGCCTCGACGGCCGCGGGGTCGAGGAGGTTGCGCCCGTCGAGGACCAGATCGCCCCGCATACGGGCGCGCAGCTCCCCCAGGTCGAGGGCGAGGTAGTCGGGCCACTCGGTGACGAGGACCACGGCGTCCGCCCGCTCCGCCGCAGAGTAGGGGTCGGCGGCCAGCACCAGCTCGGGGCAGGCGGGGACGGAGGTGACCAGGGGGTCGTGGGCCCGCACCAGGGCGCCCGCCCGCAGGAGCGACGTGGCGATGTCCACCGCCGGGGCGTCGCGCAGGTCGTCGGTGCCGGGCTTGAACGCCAGCCCGAGGAGGGCGACCCGCCTGCCCTGGATGATCTTGAGGTCGTGGCGCAGGCGCTCGACGACCAGCCGCCGCTGGCGTTGGTTGACCACCACGGTCGCCCGCAGCAGGGTGGCGTCGTAGCCGTACTGCTCGGCCGTGGTGACCAGGGCGCTCAGGTCCTTGCCGAAGCACGAGCCGCCCCAGCCGAGCCCGGCGTCGAGGAAGCGGGGCCCGATCCGGGTGTCCAGGCCGAGGGCGCCGGCGACCTCGGAGACGTCGGCTCCGACGAGCTCGCAGATGTTGGCGATCTCGTTGATGAAGCTGATCTTGGTGGCGAGGAAGGCGTTCGACGCATACTTGACGGTCTCGGCGGTGGCCAGCGTCGTGCGCACCACCGGGGGCCGGCGGTCGGGCTGGCCTCCGCCGAAGTCCTGGTCGAGGATCGGCCGGTAGACCTCGGTCACCAGGTCGAGCGCCGCCCGGTCGTCGCTGCCGATGACGACCCGGTCGGGGAAGAGGAAGTCGTTGATCGCGCTGCCCTCCCGGAGGAACTCGGGGTTGGACACGACGCTGAAGGCGCCAGCCGGGTCGATTCCCGCCGGGAGGGCGTCCTCGATGATCGACGTCAGCCAGCGCCCGCTGCCGATCGGCACCGTGCTCTTGGTGACGAGGACGTGGTGGCGGTGGAGGCACGCGCCGATGGACCGGGCGGCGGAGGCGACGTAGGTCATGTTGGCGCCGCCGTCGACGGCCGGGGGCGTGCCGACGCAGAGGAACACGACGTCGGAGCGGGCCATCGCCTCCTCGACGCTGCCGGTGAAGCTCAACAGGCCGCTCTCGACGCAGAGGGCCAGGAGGGCGTCGAGCCCGGGCTCGAAGAAGGGGGCGCGGCCCTGGCGCAGCGTCTCCAGCTTGTGGGCGTCCACCTCCAGGCCGATCGTCCGCCGGCCGACGCTGGCCAGGCAGGCGGCCACGACCGTCCCCACATAGCCGGTCCCGATGACGGCGACCGCCGGCGCAGTGTGGGTGCCGTTGGTTGAACGCTCGCTCAAGTTGCCGCCCCCTTGCTGCCGATCACTTCGTTCGGCCGCTTGTCCTGGTCCTTGGCCCACGCGCGGTCCCATGGGCCGGTCCGGCTTCCTCTGCGCGCCGGTAGCTCCCTCCTGAGCTGATGATCGGCAGAGCCCGTCGCAACTTGAGCGATCGCCGGAGGTGTGCGCCGGGATACGGCTCGAACGGAGCTTGTCGGCCGGCCGACTGGATTGCCCGACGGGTGGGTACGACTCGGGAGCAGATCCCAAGAGGAAGGAACCGACGTGGGACTTCTGATTACGTTGCTGATCATCTTCTTGATCTTCCTGGTGGCGGGCTGGGGCTGGAGCGCAGGGCGTCGCCGGGGGCTGTGACCGCCGCCCACCCCGCCTCCCTACCGCCCGCACCTGCCAGCGGGTAGCGTGCAGGGCGTCGGAGCCGGGGCCCCGGCCTGGTCGGTTCGTCCACGGCGGGCATCGGCTCCGTAGAGGGGTAGAGGCCCACACGCGACTGACATTGCAACGGGCCGGGCGACCGCCCGGCCACGCCTACAGGAGGGATTCGTGGCGTACACGTTCAGGTGACGGGACGAAGGACACGCCTGCAGTTGGCAGGGGAGCGGAGCCACCGAGGAGGAGCTGATGGCCAAGGTGGCCGACCACGTCCGCAGGAAGCACGGCGTCAAGGTGCCGACGGAGACCATCACGGGCTACATCAGGAGCAAGGCCAGGCAGCGCTGAGCTGACCCGGAGCCCACCCGAACGAGCCACTGCCCGCCCTTCAGGGGCGGGCAGGTGCGCGTGTGGGGGCGTGTCGCCCACCGCTACCCCGGTCGGTACGCTCACCCGTCGTGCCTCCGCCGGTCGAACCGCCGTGCCGCGCCCGGCCGGGCCCCGTCGTCGTCCTCCTCGCCCTCGTCCTCGCCGCCGCCGGCTGCACCGGCGGCGACTCCTCGGCCGACCGCGAGCGCGTCCAGGCGGCGACCATGCGGGCCGAGGACCTCACCCCCGAGTGGCGCGCCGGGCCACCCGACACCTCGTTCGAGAGCGAGGGCGACGCCAGCCGCTTCGCCCAGTGCCTGGGCCGGCCCGAGCCCAAGACCGTCCGCACGGCCACCATGGCGTCGCCCACGTTCCAGCTGGGGGACGCCAGCCGGGCCAGCTCCACCGTCCAGACCGTGAAGAGGGTCTCCATCGCGACCGACGACTTCGCCGCCCTGGAGGGCAACCGGGCCGTGGGATGTCTGCGCCAGCGCCTCCAGGCTCAGCTCGACCGCCAGTCGACGCCGGGGAACGCGCCGCAGCGGATCGTCGTCCAGCGGCTGCCGGGCATCGACGTGGGCCAGCGGACGGCCGCGTTCCGTGCCGTCGTCACCTACCCGAGCGGCGACGCCTACCTCGACGTCGTCAACGTGCAGGACGACAAGCTCGAGCTCTCGGCCACGTTCTTCAACCGCTCGACGCCGTTCCCGGCCGATTTCGAACGCTCGGTCGTCGCCAAGATGCTCGCTCGGGCGTAAACCTCCCCGCACCGGCGCCGGAAAGGCGTGACGGGCGCGGTATCCTGGTAGGGACCAGGGGAAGCAGAAGGGACGTCGCAGTCTTGCAGGGAAAGACGATTCGGAGGGTTACCATCCGCTGCCCTGAGTGCTACACCCGGGTTGTCGCCGAACCGGAGGACGACGCCCAGACAGCACTCTGGCTGCACGGCCTGTCGGGCCGGTGCCGGGCCAAGCAGACACCGAAGACCGAGCGCCCTCGCCGCAAGGAGCGGCTGGAGGCCATGCTCGGCGAGGAGTGGGGCTAGCTCCATCCTCCGGATGACCGCCCCGGCCGAGGGTGGTCGTTCGTCGAGCCGACCCCCGGGGTAGGACCCAGCCGTGGGGTGACCGATACTCGGGGAGCGTTTCGGTGAGCGGCACTATCCTCCGGCGTCGCATGCGCGCCTTCTACCGGTTCGTCGCGGCCGCGGTCGTCGCCGGCACCGGGCTGGCGGCCGGCACCTTCGTCCTGGCCCAGCAAGTCGACCGCCTCGTCTTCGAAGGTGGCACGACCGCCGAGAACAAGAGGCTGGAGCTGCGTCCCCTCGCCGCCCGCTCGATCGTCTACGCACGCGACGGCACGATCCTGGCCAAGTGGCACGAGGAGGAGAACCGGGCGCCGGTGACCCTCGACAAGGTGCCGCCCCACGTGATCCGGGCGGTGCTCGACGCTGAAGACGACCGGTTCTTCGAGCACGGCGCCCTCGACGCCCGGGCGCTCACCCGGGCGCTGGTGAAGAACATCGAGTCCGGTGGCATCGAGGAGGGCGGCTCGACCATCACCCAGCAGCTCGTGAAGATCACCCTGCTCAACCAGGAGCAGAGCGCCGACCGCAAGATCAAGGAGGCGGCGCTGGCCATCCGCCTCGAGGAGGAGATGACCAAGGAGCAGATCCTCGAGCGCTACATCAACGCCGTCTACCTGGGCAACCACGCCTACGGGTTCGGGGCGGCGGCGGAGACGTACTTCGGCACGACGGTCGAGAACCTGAGCATGGGCCAGGGGATCCTCCTCGCCAGCATGATCCGTGACCCGGTGGGCTCCGACCCCTTCGCCAACCCCGACCAGGCCCGCGAGCGGCGCAGCAAGATCGTCGACCGCATGCGAGAGCTCAACCACCTGAGCCCCGAGGAGGCCGAGAGGATCAAGGGCGAGCCCCTCCCCACCCGGCCGCCGCCGGAGCCGCCCAAGGGCAGCGACTACTTCGCCGAGTACGTCAAGCAGCAGCTCCTTCGCGACCCCCGCCTCGGGGCGACCGAGGCCGACCGCTTCAACGCCCTGTTCAAGGGCGGCCTGTCCATTCACACGACCCTCGACCCGGCCTACCAGCGCATGGCCGAGGACGCCGTGAACCGGATCCTGCCCGACACCGACGGCCAGTTCCTCGCCGCCTTGGCGTCGGTCGAGCCGGGCACCGGCGCCATCCGGGCCATGGTCGGGGGGCCGGGGTTCGACAAGTCCAAGTTCAACCTGGCCGCCGACGGGGCGGGGCGCCAGCCGGGGTCGGCGTTCAAGCCGTTCACCCTGATGGCCGCGTTCGAGCAGGGGTTCTCGCCCGACGACAGCATCAACGGCTCGACCCCGTGCACCATCGACAACCCGGGCGGGCCACCGTGGAGCCCGGGCAGCGTCGAGGGATCGGCGGGCGGCGTGTTGAGCCTCACCGACGCCACCGTCCACTCGGTGAACTGCGCCTACGCCCGGCTGGTCAAGATCGTCGGTCCCGAGAAGGTGGTCGACGTGGCCAAGCGCATGGGCATCACCACGCCCATCCAGCCCCACCTGGCGGTCACGCTGGGGAGCGAGCTGGTGACGCCGCTCGACATGGCGTCGGCCTACGGGACGGCCGCCGCCGACGGCGTCCGCCATCCGCCCTTCGGCGTGGAGCGGATCGTCGACGGAACCGGCAAGGAGATCCTCCGCAACGGCGGCCCGGGTGAGCGGGCGGTGTCCGCCCAGCACGCCCGCATGCTCACCAGCGTCATGACCCAGGGCGTGCAGCGGGGCACCGGCCGGGCCGCGGCCATCCCGCCCTGGACCGCCGCCGGCAAGACGGGCACCACCGACAACCACACCAACGCCTGGTTCGTCGGCTACACGCCGGCGCTCTCGACCGCGGTGTGGGTGGGGTCGCCGACCGGCGACGTGCCCATGAAGAGCGTGGGCGGGATCACCGTGTTCGGCGGCACCTACCCGGCCCGGATCTGGAACGCCTTCATGGGCCCCGCCCTGGCCAACGTGCCTCCGGTCGGCTTCCCGCCGCCCGAGGCGGCGCCGCCCCCCGGGCAGTTCCGGGGCGTGCCGGGTGAGGGCCCCGACCCCCGGCAACCGGCGCCCGTACAGGTCGTCACCCGCCGTCGCGTCACCAGGCCGGCGAGACCGGCGGCTCCGGCGCCCGCCCCTCGGCCGGCCCCGGCCCCGGAACCCGCACCGAGCGCGCCGCGCGAGTACATCATCGTCTACGAGCCGTACTCCCCCTGATCGCCCGCGGCCGTCGGTGAGCGTCTACCAGCAGCTCCTGCGCGTGCAGGAGCACGACACCGCGGCCGACCGCCTCCGTCACCGGCGGGCCACCCTGCCGGAGCTGGCCGAGCTGGCGGCGGTCGAGAAGTCCCTCGCCGAGGTCGAGTCGGCGCTGGCCGACGCATCCGCCCGCCTCGCCGCCGTCGCCCGGGAGCAACGCCGGCTGGAGGACGAGCTGGCGGCGACCGAGGGGCGGATCGCCGACCTCGAGCGCCGGCTCTACTCCGGGGTGGTGAGCGCCCCTCGGGAGCTGCAGGCCATGCAGGCCGACGTGGAGTCCCTGCGCCGCCGGCGTTCGGCGCTCGAGGACGACGTGCTCGGGCGGATGGCCGCACGCGAGCCTCTGGACGCCGAGGTGTCCGCCCTGGAGGCCGAACGGGCCCGCCTCGACGGCGAGGGCGCCCGATTGCGGGGCGTGGTCGCCGAGGCCCAGGCGGGGATCGAAGCCGAGCTGGCCGGCGAGGAGGCGCGCCGGGCGGAGGCGGCGGCCGGTCTGCCGGCCGACCTCACCGCTCTCTACGAGCGCCTCCGCGTCCGGCACGGCGGGGTGGGGGCGGCGCCGCTGGTCGGCGCCCGCTGCGGCGGTTGCCATCTGACGCTCCCCGCCACCGAGGTGGATCGCATCCGCCGTGAGCCCCCCGAGGCGCTGGTCACCTGCGACCAGTGCGGTCGCATCCTGGTGCGGTCCTGACGGGTGTTGCTCTGGCCGGCGGGCATGGCCCTCGTCACCGTCTGGCTCGTCTTCCGCGACCCGGCGATCGACCACCGGGTGCTGCTGCTGGGGGCGGTGCTGCCCGACCTGGTCGACGCCCCGTTCGGGGGTGCCCGGGTCCTGCACACGCTGGTCGCCAGCGCCGCCCTGCTGGTCCTGGTGATGCTCCTCACCCGCCGGAGCCGCTCGGGAGGGAGCCGCCGGCACGTCCGCCGCCGGTGGCTCTTCCTGCCCGTGGGGATGTTCCTCCACCTGGTCTTCGACGGCATGTGGGCCCGCACGGAGGACCTCTGGTGGCCATTCCTCGGAGGGGCGCTGGACGGGCCGCTCCCCGCCTCGGACCACGGCGTCGCCGTCCTGCTCCTGCAGGAGGCGGCCGGCGCCGCAGCCCTTCTCTGGTGCTGGCGGCGGTTCGGCCTCGGCGACCCCGCGGCCCGGGCCTCCTTCCTACGCACCGGTCGCCTGCCCCGCGACGTGGCGACGTGACGACGTGACGGTGTGCTGATCCTCGTTCGCCACGGCGAGACCGAGGCCAACGCCCAGCGCCTCCTCCTCGGCCGGGCCGACCCACCGCTCACCGAGCGGGGATGGGAACAGGCGCGCGCCCTTGCCCCCGTCGTGGCCGGGGCGGGGCTGGTCAGGGCGAGCCCGCTCCGCCGGGCCCGGGAGACGGCCTCGGCCTTCGGCCTGCCCGTCGAGGTCGACGAGCGGTGGATCGAGGTGGACTACGGCGAGCTGGACCTCCGCCCGGTAACCCACGCGTGGGTGCCCCTCTGGGAGAAGTGGCGCGCCGACCCGGAATGGGTGCCGCCGGGAGGCGAGTCGCTGGCGTCGGTGGGGCGCCGGGTGCGGGAGGCGTGCGAGGAGCTGCAGGGGACAGCCACCACCGCCGACGTCGTCGTCGTCACCCACGTGTCACCGATCAAGGCGTCGGTGACCTGGGCCCTGCAGGTGGGCGACGAGGCCGCGTGGAGGATGTTCCTCGACGTCGGCTCGGTGACCCGCCTGGGCATGGGCGAGCGGGGCCCCGTCCTGCGCTCGTTCAACGAGCGCCACCACCTGCCCTGACGCGGTCAGCCGTTGCGGGCCTGGAAGAGGTGGTAGAGGAGGATCAGCTGGGCCTGGGCGAGGGGCTCGCTACGCTCGCCGTTGTCGATCCTGCCGAGGGACTCGGGGATCGGTTCGTCCCCGACCAGCGCCTCCCAGATCTGCTCCTCGACCTCCCGCGTGATCTCCCGCTTGGCGTAGGAGTGGATGTGCAGGGAGTCGACGGGCTTGCCGTCCTCGTCGCGCTCGAGCTTGAGGTGCATGGCCTCACGGTGGTCGTCGGTGAGGATCTTGGAGAGCTCGGGGTGGGGGATCGTGGGCCGCAGGAGGATCGTGGCGCTGAGGGGCTCGCCCTCCGCCCGCTCCCTCCCCTC
This sequence comes from Acidimicrobiales bacterium, assembly GCA_036260255.1. Lineage (GTDB taxonomy): Bacteria > Actinomycetota > Acidimicrobiia > Acidimicrobiales > AC-14 > DASZJY01. Next base: position 33,593 of record DATAAF010000025.1, read on the forward strand.
GATCGGCGCGAAGCGGATGACGATGTCGGCGTTGCTCCGCTGCGGGCGGATGAACTGGGCCGACTCGGGCTCCCGCTTCTCCATCTCCTTGCGGACCTGCTCCTCGGTGTAACCCCGCTTCTTGGTGTCGCGCTTGAGCTTCCACTCGAAGCGGATCTCCTCGGGCGGGTCCAGGTAGACGGTGGCGTCGAAGCACGCCCGGGCCAGCTTGGTGTGCAGGGGCAGGAGCCCCTCGACGATCATGAACTCCCGCGGCTCGACGAGCTCCGGGCGCCCGAGGGTGCCGTCGTCGTGGTTGTACACCGGCTTCAGGATCGGGTGCCCCATCGCCAGGAGCTGCAGGTGCTGCTCCATGACCTCGATGTAGTTGCACTCGGGGTGGAGCGGCGTGAACGGCTTGTCCTTGCGCTCCTCGCGGTCGTAGCGGTGATAGTCGTCGACGCAGATCGACGAGATCCGCTCCGGGCCGAGGGCCTCGACGAGCCCCTTGGTGATCGTCGTCTTCCCCGACGCGCTGTCGCCGGCGATGGCAAGCATGATCGGCCGTGTCTGGGTTTCCCCGTTGTTGCTGCTGCGCCACGCTCGTTGGATGGTGATCGGCTTGTCGGGCAAGGAGCTCACCTCCGGACCTGAAGCTTGCACCGTGCCGGTGGCAGACCCCCGCGGTGGGATCCCGGCGGCCCAGCTGGGGAGATACCGGCCGGCCATCATCGCACGCCGCCTCCTTCCTGGGAAAAGCCCTCGATCTGGGTCACGAGATCGCCTCCTCGGCACGGCTCCGCAGGGTGGCGACCGCGTCCTTGAGGCCTCCCTCGTGCTTGTAGAGGGCGCTCCCGGCCACGAGCACACGGGCGCCGGCGGCCGCCGCCCCGCCGACGGTGTCGGGGCTGATGCCGCCGTCCACCTCGAGGTCGATCTGGTGGCCGGACGCCTGGATCATCGCGGCGGCGTCGGCGATCTTCGGCTCCATGGTGTCGATGTACGCCTGGCCGCCGAAGCCGGGGTTGACGGTCATGACCAGGAGCAGGTCGGTGAGGTCGAGGACGTGGCGGACCATGTCGAGCGGCGTGTGCGGGTTCAGTGCCACCCCGGACTTGGCGCCCGCCTCGCGGATGGCGTTCAGGCTGCGGTGGAGGTGCCTGCACGCCTCGGCGTGGACGATCACCAGCTCGCAGCCGGCGTCCACGTACCGCGACATGAGCTCGTCCGGCTCCACGACCATCAGGTGCGCCTCGAACATGATCGACGCGTGGGAGCGGCAGGCGGCGATCACGTCGGGGCCGAAGGTCAGGTTGGGCACGAAGCGGCCGTCCATCACGTCCCACTGGATGCGGTCGGCGCCCGCCGCCTCGAGGGCGGCCACCTCCTCGCCCAGGCGTGAGAAGTCGGCCGGCATCACCGACGGCACGATCTCGACGGTGCGCGCGGGTGCCTCGGTCGGAGCGTCGTCGGTCTGAGTGGCGCTCATGGCGAAGTTCCTCTGGATGGCTGGGGGCGGACGAACTGCCGAGCTCGCTTCACGTCAAGTGATACCCACCGCGGCCGACCGTTTCCTCCCCCAACGGGTGAGTTGGAGGAGGGATACCGTGACGGCGTGGCTGTGACCGAGACGTCCCGCTCGGCGGAGCCCGTCCGCCTGCTGCTGGTCGACGACCATCAGGTGGTCCTCGAGGGACTCGGGTCGATGCTCGCCTCCCAGAGTGGTCGGGTGACCATCGTCGGCGCGACCACCGACCCAGCCGAGGCGCTCGAGCTGGCCGTCGAGCGGGCGGCCGACGTGGTGCTGCTGGACGTCCGCCTGCGGGGGGCCAGCGGGCTCGATCTGTGCGAGGCCCTGATCCGCCGCCGCCCCGGCGTCAAGGTCGTCTTCTTCACCGTGTACGACGACGAGCAGTACCTGTTCCAGGCCCTGCGGGTGGGGGCGTCGGGGTTCCTGCTCAAGACCACCACCGGTCCGGAGCTGGCCGCCCACCTCGAGCGGGTGATGGAGGGCGACGTGGCCATCGACCCCACACTGGCCGGCCGCGTGGCCATGACTGCCGCCCACCTCCAGAGCGGCGAGTTCTGGCCGGGGGCCCGCCTCGGTCTCACCCAGCGCGAGAGCGAGGTGCTCGAGCTCATGGTACGGGGGCTCTCCAACCGGGCCATCGGCCAGCGCCTCTACATCGGTGAGGAGACGGTGAAGACCCACGCCCGGGCGATCTACCGCAAGCTGGAGGTCGGCGACCGGGCCCAGGCCGTGGCCACCGCCCTGCGTGAGGGGATCTTCCATTGACCGCCGGCGGGCCCGAAGGGCCTTCGACGGCGGAACAGGAGAACAGCGCGCCGCAGGCGCACGAAGCAGTTCCGGGGGTTCTCGGGGGGCAGAGCCCCCCGACGCCGAGCCCCCCGACGTCCTTCCTGCGGCTGGTGATCGACCTCACGTCGGGCGACCCCGACCTGGCCGAGGTCCTGCGGGCCGTCCCCCTCGTCGTCACCGAGGCCACCGGCTCCGACGTGTGCTTCGTACACCTGGTGGACGAGGAGCGCCAGCGGGTCGTCCTGGCCGGCGCCACCCCACCGTTCGACGAGGTCGTGGGCAGCGTCGAGCTGGCCATCGGCGAGGGGGTCGCCGGGTGGGTGGCGCAGCACGCCGAGCCCGCCATCGTCCCGGACAAGTGGGCCGACAGCCGCTACCGCTACATCCCGGCGCTCCGGGGCGAGGAGTTCACCTCGCTGGTGTCGGTCCCCATGCTGGCGGGCGGCCGGGTGGTGGGTGTCCTCAACGTCCACTCCCGCGGGCAACGGACCTACGGTCCGGCCGACCTTGCCCTCTTGACCGACGTCGCCAACCTGGTGGGGGGCACCATCGAGAAGGCCCGCCTCTACCACCGGCTGGCCGAGCGGGAGGAGGAGCTCGAGCGCTTCGCCGCCCGCACGGTGGAGGCCCAGGAGCTGGAGCGCCGCCGCCTGGCCGGGGAGATCCACGACGGGATCAGCCAGCGGCTGGTGAGCCTGTGGTACCACCTGCTCGCCGCCGAGGACGCCATCGGCGACGTCGAGCGGCTCTGTCGCGAGCTGGAGACGGCCAAGGGCCTCACCACCGCCGCGTTGGAGGAGACCCGCGCCGCCATCATGGGGCTGCGCCCCTCGGTGCTGGACGACCTGGGACTGGGCCCGGGCCTCGAGAGCCTGGCCCGGTCGGTCACCGGCCTGCAGGTCGAGGTGGAGGTCGCCCCCGAGCGGCTCCCACCCCACGTCGAGGTCGCCCTCTACCGCATCGCCCAGGAGGCACTGCAGAACGTGGTCAAGCACGCCCAGGCGTCGCGGGTGCGAGTCTCCCTCCTGCCGGTGCCGGGCGGCGTGCGCCTGGCCGTCGACGACGACGGTCGGGGCATCGCCCACGACGGCCAGGACAGCTCCGAGAGCGGCCCGTCCTACGGGATGGTGGGGATGCGCGAGCGGGCCGAACTGATAGGCGCTCGTCTACGGGTGGCCTCGTGGCCGGACCGGGGCACGACCGTCGAGGTGGTCGTGCCCACCGCCGGCAGCGGCCGCTCCTAGAACGCTAGGCCGCTTCCTTCTCCATGTCCTCGGAGTACTCGCCCTTGCTGGCCAGGCTGACGAGCTTGGCCCGGGCGGCGATGGCGGCCCGACCGGCGTCCATGTTCGACTTCTCGCCCTTCCAGGCGTCCATGGCGGCCTGCTGCAGGGCGCGGGCGTAGGAGTAGGTGAGGCGCCACGGCACCCCACCGATCTCGTTCATGGCGTTGAGGTTGGCGGTCGCCTGCTCGGGCGACTGGCCGCCGGAGAGGAACGTTATGCCGGGCACGGCGGCGGGCACGTTGCGCTTCAGGCAGCGAATCGTCATCTCGGCGACCTGCTGCACACTGGCCTGCTCGGGGCAGTCCTTGCCCGAGATGACCATGTTGGGCTTCAGGATCATCCCTTCGAAGTCCACCCGCTGCTCGTGTAGGGCGGCGAACACCTCGTGCAGCGTCAGGTCCGTGACGTCGTAGCAGCGCTCGATGGTGTGGTCCCCGTCGATGAGCGTCTCAGGCTCGACGATTGGGACCAGGCCGCCTTCCTGGCACAGGGCGGCGTAGCGGGCCAGGGCGTGGGCGTTGGCCCGGATGCAGTACAGGCTCGGGATGCCCTCGCCGATGGTGATGACGGCGCGCCACTTGGCGAACCTGGCGCCCATCTCGACGTACTCCTCGATGCGCTCGCGCAGCCCGTCGAGCCCCTCGGTGACCTTCTCGCCCTCGGCCAACGCCAGCGGTTTGGCCCCCGTGTCGACCTTGATGCCCGGGATGATGTCGTTGTCCCTGATCATCTCGGGGAACGGCTTGCCGTCGGAGGACTTCTGGCGGATGGTCTCGTCGTACAGGATCACGCCGCTGATGTACTTGCCGATGTCGGGGGCGGTAAGCAGCATCTCCCGGTAGTCGCGGCGGTTCTCCTCGGTGGACTCGATGCCGACCTTCTCGAAGCGTTTGGTGATCGTGCCCGTGCTCTCGTCGGCGGCCAGGAGCCCCTGGCCCGGGGCCACCATGGCCTGTGCGGTCGCCTTCAGGTCGTCGGCGCTCATGCGATCCCGTCCTCCTCGTCTTCGTCCTCGTACCCTCTGAAGAAACTTACCCGGGAGACCTTCAGCGGAAAAAGTGGTCCCGTCAGCCGCGCTCGGCCAGGTCGAAGCGTCGCCCGCCGCCCCGCGCCGGGATCGGCGAGACGGAACGAGATGGGAGAGGGAGGCGGGCGGTCGGTGGCAGCTCGTCGCCCGTCCGGGCCCCCGAGGTGCCAGGCGCGATGACGGTGGGACGATGCTGCCACCTTCCCCTCCGGTGAGGCCGGGCGCAGACCCGGGGCACCGCCACTCCTGCAACGCACCCTCGTCGAGCTCCCGGGCGACGGCGTCGCGCGAGATGAGCCTGATGCCCAGCCCGACGAGGACGGACTCGCGGATGGCGCCCGCGGGTGGCGACGGTGACGAGCGAGCGGGGTCAAGTCATAACCGGGACCTTATGCCTCGTTTGGAGTAGGTCATAGACAACGAAACATCGCACCTGACGAATCGGTACGAACACGAGAACCAACAAGATGCTTCACTACCTGGGTGAGGACGTCGTGCTTCAGTTCGGTGGTGGGGCGATCGGCCACCCGATGGGCATCGCCGCCGGCGCCACCGCCACCCGTGTAGCCCTGGAGGGATGTCAAGGCCCGCACCGAGGGCCGGGACTACCTCAAGAGGGCCAGGACATCCTCAAGCAGGTGGCCAAGAAGAGCCCCGAGCTGCAGGCCGCCCTCGACACCTGGGGCGAGGTGGAGTTCAACTACGAGTCCACCGACACCCCGGACCTCGCCGAGACGCCGACCGCGGCGTAAGAGGAGAGCCCGACATGCGGATCACCCAAGGGACCTTCTCGTACCTTCCTGACTTCACGGACGACGAGATCAAGGTGCAGGTTCAGTACGCCATCGACAACGACTGGTCGGGTCTCGGGAGTGAGCCGGTAGCCGCCTTCGGCTGACAAGACGACGTCGGGCTGCGGTCCTCAGCCCGGCGTCTTCGCGTCTCAGCGCTCGTTCAGGAGCTTGCCGAGCGGGCTCTCGTCGAAGTGGCCAAGGAGCTCGGCCACGTCCTCGTACACCGCGAGCGCCCCACGCTGCTCGAGCTCCTCCCGCTGGTGACCGCCGGTGAGCACGCAGACGACCTCGAGGCCCAGCTTCCCGGCGGCGTCGAGGTCCCAGACGGTGTCGCCCACGACGAGGGTGCGGTCTGGGTCGAGGTCGAGCTTCTCGAGGGCCACCTCGAAGATGTCGGGCGCGGGCTTGCTGGACCCGACGTCGCTCTTTGACACGACGTAGTCGACCGCCTCGTGGGCGCCGACGGCGTCGCAGAGCACCGGGATGTCCTTCTCGCTCGACGACGTGGCCAGTACACAGCGGGCCCCGCGGCGGTCGGCCTCCTTGACCAGCTCGCCGGCCCGGGGGAAGGCCTTGATGTCCTCCTTGAACGGCTCGTAGTGGCGGGAGTGGGCGTCGCTCGCCTCGTCGCTCTCCCGGCCGATGAGCCGCTCCACCAGCTGGTCCGACCCCATCCCGATGAGGGGGTGGATCCTGCTCATGGGGACGGCCTCGCCGACCTCCTGGAAGGCGCGCCACCAGGCGACGGTGTGGAGGTAGTTGGTGTCGACGAGCGTGCCGTCGACGTCGAAGAGAATGGCGGGACGCGGGTCGGTCACCCCGCCGGCCTACCCGCCCGCCGGCCGGCTCACACCGCCCGGCCGGTAACATGAGTTCGCCGGCGGCGTGGCCGAGTGGTTTAGGCAAGGGCCTGCAAAGCCCTGTACACCGGTTCGATTCCGGTCGCCGCCTCCGAGCGAAAGCGCAGGTCAGGCCCGACGTTTCCCTAGGGGACCTCGAGGACGTCAGGCCCCCGACCACACGCCAGCCACACGCGAGGCGTCGGGCAGGTCCACAACGGGCGCCCGGTGCGCCGGCTCGCTGGCCGCCACGACGTCGTCGAGGAAGGCCGCGACCGCGTGGTCGCGCTCCCGGGTGGCGTGCTGGTAGATGAGCGCCGCGCGCGGGAGGCGTGGCCGATGCGAGCCATGAGTTCCTTCGTCGTGATGCCCGGCATGCGAGCGGTCAGAGTGGCGGCGTGGTGGCGCAGGTCATGCGGTCGAAGCTCGGCCGGTGCGCCAGTCACCGCTAGGGCGTGGCGCCACGCCCGGGAGAACGTGGCTCGTCGGAGGGGGCCGCCCTCAGGGCCTGTGAACACTGGCGCCTCGGCGCTGGGGTCGGTAAACGTGGCCAGGTGCTGCTCGAGGGCCCGGACGACGACGCCCGGAAGCGCCACCGTGCGCCGGCCCGCCTCCGACTTCGGGGCGAGAACGACGCGACCGCTGCCGGCTATCTCCTGCGCCTGGCGCGTGATGCGAACCTCGGCGTGGAGCAGGTCGACGTCGGCTCGCCGAAGCCCGAGTGACTCTCCGGTTCGGAGCCCAGCGAAGCCTGCCAGGAGCACCATCGCCCGATAGGGCGGCTCGATAGCGTCGGCCAGGTCGAGGACGAGAGATGTCGCCACCAGCGGCCGCTCGGCGGTGTTCTCCTGCCCGCCTCCGCGGACCCGGCATGGGTTCTGGCGGATGAGCTCGTCAGCCTCGGCCGTAGCCAGGACCGCGCGAAGCAATCTGTACGACTTCGCCGCCTGGTCCCGCCCCGCCGCAGCCGAGACGTCCGCGTGCCACGTGCGGACTGTCTCGGGCCGAATGGTCCGAAGGGGCCGGCCGCCGAGGCGTGGGCCGATGTTCCGGCGGTAAAGCCGTTCGTATCCGACCCTGGTCGACGGCGTGAGCGGTCGACCCTTGACGAGCCGGGACGCCAGCCACGAAGCGAAGTAGTCGTTGAGCGTGCGAGCGCCGGCCCGGGGGTCGAGCAAGATGCCGTCGAGTGCGTCGGCCTCGACCCGGGCCCGGTACTCCTTCGCCGCCTTGCTCGTCTTGAACGGCTTCTCGACCGTCCTGCCGTCGACGCGGAACCGGACGAGGAACCGGTCCTCGCCCGCCTTCGTGGTGCGCTTCTCGATGCTCGCCATTTCACTCGTCCCCCTTCGCTGGCAGGAGGTTGGCCTTGCGCGCTCGGTGAATGAGCTGCCGGGCATAGCCCTCGCCGACACCCAATTGCTCGGCGACGTACTCGGACGTCTGCCGGGGTGGTGCCCCCCGGTACGCGGCGGCGACCGCTTCAAGGCGTTCTCGGGTCACGGGCCGGCGCCGACGCGCAGCCTTGCCGGCCTTCGTGATGGTGACGGCTTCGTTGAAATCGGTGATTGGCGACAAGATCACGTCGCCCCCAGGGCTTCGCTGGCTCCGCAGAATCGCGGAAGAGACAACGACGTCGAGATAGGAACCGATCGGTAGTCGTCGGAGGTCGGTTGGCGTGAGGGGGTCATCTTCTGTGACCACAGTGAAACTTCGGAGCCGCGGCCTGCCGTCGTGAATCTCCACCTCGAGCTGCGCTTTGCAGCCGTTGGCTGGATCACGTACGGCCCCGGTGAACCGACGGGGAATTGCTGCACCAGGTACGCCTGGGAAGGCCACCGGGGGGTCTTTCATCAGGTTGAACGAGTGGGAAACCTCAAGTCCTTCCAAGTCGTCTTCGGTCACCGAGCGCCTCCCCTGAATGTTTTTTGTTCGGTTCGGCGTACGCTAACACCGATGAGCGAAACGAACAAGTACCCTAACGGACGTGAGCGCATCCCCGGAGAACCAGGAGGCTGCTGTGCTCTACAGCGTCGAGGACGTGATCGCCCGGACCTCTCTCGGAAGGTCGAAGGTGTACGAGCTGCTCGCATCGGGCGAGCTCGGGAGTGTGAAAGTCGGCCGTAGGCGGTTGATACCTGCGCGCTCCCTCGACGAGTTCGTGGAGCGCTTGCGCGCGGGCTCTGGTGCTCCTCGGCCGGCGGCCTAGATGCGCCGGAGCGGCACCCACAACCCAACCTCCGCTGCCGGGGACCGGCGAGGTGAGAAGGCTGGCCACGGGCGAGCCGGCCCCCCTGGAGAGACGGCAGTCTCCGGGGGGGCCGGCCCCTCTAGGGGGGGCGCCCCCTCTAGGGGGGCACCTCCGGCCGTCATCCGGTGCGCCGACGGCCTCATCTTCGCTGTGAGGTGCACCTGCCCACTACACGCGGGGCCGAATCCAAGGGGGCACTTGGCCACGCCGTTGAACGACGAGGCCCCGGCGGAAGCCGGGGCCCGCGCCGTCTCGTCATCGACGACCACTACCGGCCTCAACGGAAGCGATCGCCATGGTCACGGTACCTAGCGATTCGCCCTGTTCCAAGGAGCAGTGTGCCGCCGGCCTCGAAGCCCTCGAAGCCGTCCGCCTAGTCAGCGAGGCCATGCTCACGGGTGCTTGGACGGTTGATCCCGACGTCATTGACGGCTTGATGCGCCTGCTGATGTCAACGCGGCAATGGGCGGAACGGGCGGCGGCTTGACCACTCACCTGGACCACGCTCTCTACTACGCCCGCGAGCTCAGCTGGCCGGTCTTCCCAGTGGCGCCGCGCGGCAAGCTGCCCCTTCTCCCGAGCGCCCACGCGCGCGGAGAGCCACCATGCCGTGGCGAGTGCGGCCGGGAAGGTCACGGGCTGCACGACGCGACCACCGACGAGACGACCATCCGCCGCTGGTGGGGGAAGTGCCCAGACGCCAGCATCGGCCTCCGGACCGGGGTCGCTTTCGACGTAGTGGACATCGACGGACCCGAGGGCCTGGCCGCGCTGAACGCCACACGCGCTGATCGGCCGATTACATGGGGGCCGGAGTCGATCACTGGCGGCGGCGGCTGGCACTTGTTCCATCTACCGACCGGTGGCGGCAACCGCGCCAAGATCGTCGAGCACGTCGATTACAGGGGAGCCGGCGGGTACATCGTCGCTCCTCCGAGCGTGCACCCGTCTGGTGAGCGCTACTTCTGGGCGCCCGGAGCGGGCCCCGATGAACCTCTCGAACCGCTGGCGGGATGGCTCCGCGAACTAGTGCTCCCCCCTTCGCAGGAACACGGAGTTGCGGTGCCGATTCATCGACGTCCGCCGGAGCGTCTGAACGCCTACGCCACCCGGGCCTTCGAGTCGGAACTGGGTCGCGTGGCCCTCGCTTCCGTCGGCGAACGGAACCATCAGTTGAACAAGAGCGCTTTTGCCCTCGGCCAGCTCATCGCCGGCGGTGCCCTTCCCCTCGAGCTCGTCGTCGATCGCCTAATCGAGGCCGCAGCGCGCGCGGGGCTCACCGGGCGTGAGGTCGAGGCGACCATTGCCAGCGGGCTTCGCTCCGGTGCTCGGCAGCCGAGGCGTGTGCCGGCATGACCGACGCGGCTAGTCGCGTCATGGCTGAGGTGGAGCCCGACTTCTCGGTCGCGGGCGCCGACTCCGCTCAGGTGCCACCTCGTCCAGGTGTCCCGCTGATCTGGGGCAACGAAGTCCAGCCGCGGGCCCTGCGCTGGCTGTGGCCGGGGCGCATAGCTGCCGGCAAGATCACGATCTTCGAGGGTGACCCCGGCCTCGGGAAGTCCCTTGTCGCCGAAGACCTAGCTGCCCGCCTAACCCGGGGTGCGAGCCTCCCCGGTTGCGAGGACGAGGAGCCGCCGAGGCGCGTCCTCATCGCTTCGGCGGAGGACACGGTTGACGACGTCATCCTTCCCCGTCTCGTGGCTGCCGGCGTCGACCGGCGTCTCGTGGCGTTCCACCGCCTTGCTCGAGACCCTGATACCGGCAAGGTCGTGCCGTTGACGATCCCTCGAGACCTCGACCGCCTCGCAGCCACCGTCGTCGACAACGACATCCCATTTGTCGTGCTAGACCCGCTTGTCGCCTTCCTCGGCGAGGAGATTCGTTCACACGTCGACGCCTCGGTGCGGCATGCGATGGGACCACTCTCGGTCATGGCCGAGGAGACGGGCGCCGCCGTGGCTGGCCTGCGCCACCTCAACAAGTCCACGAGCGAGGACAACCCCATCTATCGGGGCGGTGGCTCGATCGCGTTCAGCGCCGCCGCTCGTTCCGTCCTCTTGTTCGCACGGCACCGAGACGACCCGAGTCTGCACGTCGTCGCGCAGGTCAAGACGAACCTGTCGCCACCGGGTGCGGCGTCGTCGCTCGGCTACCGCATTGAGGCGTCTCCGAGCCCGTACGGTGACCAGCCGACGGTCTGTTGGCTGGCTGAGCCACTTGGTATTTCGGCCGCCGAACTGCTCCGGCGTGGTGGTCGGGACGAGGCACCGAAGCGCTCGGAGGCTGAGGACTTCCTCCTCGAGGTCCTGGCCGATGGGGCGGTTGCGGTTGAGGAGATCCGCGAGCTCGCCCAGAGTGCGGGCCTCTCGTGGCGGACTGTCGAGCGTGCCAAAGGCAGTGCGCAGGTGTCCGTTGAGCGGCGACGAGACGGCAGTGGCAAGACGCTCGGGTGGTCTTGGAGGCTGCCCGTCGAGCCCGTCGATGAGGTCTTCTGACGTGGCGGTCTGGCTGGACCACGTGGGCGGTCTGGCTTTCAGGTGGCGGTCTGGGGCGGTGTGGTGGCGGTCTGGGGCTGTCTGGACCACACCGCCACACCGCCACCTATCCGCCCACCTTGGCGGTCTGGGGCGGTCTGGGGCGGTCTGGTGATGATGGAAAGCCAGACCGCCAAGGTCGTGGGGATTGGCGGTCTGGCTTGTTCGAAGGGCGCAGTGGGCATGAGCAACGGTCGCTCCGCTCGTAGTCGCCTGTCACCAGCTCAGACCGCTGTCGCTCAACTACTCGGTCCGCTTGACGGCGCCCGAATCCCGGGTGGTTGCGAGCAATGCGACGCCTACCAGACGGTCGAGCCGGCTGGCCCCGGCATCTGGATCAACACGGTGCATCACGACTCGTGGTGCCCGGCGCTCGTCGCGTACGAGCGAGAGAGTCGATGACGACGCCCACCCGGGGGCGGGGGAGGGGTCAGGCGCGGATCGCCGGTGCTGAAAAGACCGTGGTCAACTCCCGCTCGCCCTCGATCTATTTTCGCAGGAGGGGTGTGAACCCCGGTGACTAACCGCATCCCTCCTGCTCCAAAGGGCCTCTCACCCCGTGCTCGGCGCCTCTGGAAGGCGGTGCTGACCGACTACGAGGTGAGCGATCAGGAGCTCGCACCAGCGGAGCTCGAACTGCTTCGCCAGGCCCTCGTCGCCCTTGACCGCGCCGACCAGGCAGCGGCGGTCGTCGAGGCCGAGGGCATCGTTGTCTTGGACAGGTTCGGAAGCCCGAAGTCTCACCCTGCCGCCGATGTCGAAAGCCGGAATCGCACGGTCTTCGCTCGCCTGGTCGGGCAGTTGCACGTGAAGTTGCCCGAGGTTCCACCCGGAGGCCAGCGGCGCCGTGCTAAGCCCGGACCTCGCCCGGCAAGAGAACGGGGGACGCGATGCCTCGTCCTCGGCGCAAGCCGGTCGAGCCCGACGCCCGCCGGCGCTGGGTCCTTCTCCGGTGGTTCCTCATCCCGCTTCCGGAGATGCCGCCCGAGACCCGTGGGCTGGCGGAGCGCTACACGACGGAAGTCGAACGCCTCCAATCGCGGGAGCTCACCGATCAGCAGCGCTGTGACGCCCTGCTCGCCGTCCTCGACGACCTCGAGCCGGGGCTCCGTGACGCCGCCGAGCAGCATCTCGAGCGCAGCGGAGGAGGTCGCTGAGATTGGAGTGCACAAAAAAACGCTCTCCTGTCCAAAACCAGCCCGAGATCCGTAGCGGATCGAAGCGAGGGGGCACGGTCTCTGAGACTCGAAGCGTTTCGCGCCGGTGCCCCCTCCCCCCCGGGGGGGCGGTGTCGACCGCGGTTCGTGCCTGCCATGGGAGACCGGGGTCCCCCACATTTCTCTCCCCACGCTTTCAGGGCCGACGCGTTGCTCCCGTGCCCGCCGCTGACCCCTTCTACCGAGGCCCGCTGGTCGTCGTGACGGGACGAGTGGCGGCGCGTCTGAGTCGCCCTCTCGCTGGTCTTTTGCGCCAAGCGCGCGACCAAGGGGAACGCCTCGACGAGGAGGTGGTGGCCACCGTCTCCGCCATTGAGCAGGCCGGCCGGGAGTACGCCGCTTCTCGAGTCCGGGCGGGTTCCGCTAGCGGAACTTCGGAACTCGATTTTGCGGAACTGCCGTCAGGCTCCGACCGAGATGGACTCTCTACCGCCGAAGCCGCCGATGAGCTTGGTTGTTCCGAGCGCTGGGTTACCAAGCCATCGCCTCCGACCGCCTTGCGGCCCAGCGGATCGGCCGCGCGTGGCTCGTCGACCCCGCTTCGCTCGCCCGTCTCATCGACGACCGGGAGACGTCGGCCTGACCTAGTCGACCTGCCGCTCCTCGTCGACGAGGAGGAGGCTGCCCGGGCGCTGCGCTGCTCGCCCAACGTTGTGCAGCGCTTTTGGTAACGGCGGGTCGCCTGCATCCGGTGAGGTTCATTCCCGAGGACGACCGACTTCGCTTTCGTCCCGAAGACCTGCTCGAGCTCGTCGAGCAGTCGGCGCTCGAGAGTTCGGAGGCGTCGTGACGCCTGAGCCGGTCAACCCTGTGGTCGCCGCTGGCCGGGCGACCGCCATCGCGACCATCCGCGCGCTGGCCAGTGATTCGGAGGACGACTTCAACGCGCTGTCGTCGCTCCTCGATGAAACCGGCGCGGAGACCCTGCGGGCAACCGTCGAGGAGCTGGGGTTGCTCTTTGTCGCCGTCGCCAAGCCCTCCGACGCCTTCATCAAGCACTTCGGCATGAAGGCGGCGCTCGCGGCGACCGCTGGAGAAGCGCGCGGATGAGAACCGAGAGCGACGCGCGACGCCGGGTGGGGGAGGCCGCTCAGAGGGCTTGGGACATCCACCAGCTCGAGGTCGAGCGAGAACGCAAGGCCCGCCCAGCGGCGGCAGACCAGCCGGCGACGACCCGTCAGCCGGCCGTGAGGCCCGGCCGCCGCGCGGCCGTTCCCCATCTAACCGTCGCCGAGGCAAGGTACATCTCGAAGGACGAGCTCGAGAGCTACTGGAGCGACGCGGTACGCGCTGCCGCCCGGGGAAAGTTCCCGCTTCAGGGCGTTGCCCTCCATGACGCGGCGTACCTCGCCGGGAAGCTGGTCCTGGCGGGCCGCATGAGCGAAGACGCCGTCCGTGCTCACATGCAGAAGGCGGCGCGCCTTGCCGGAGTGCGGGACGGGGAGGCAGAGCGGGCCATCGAAAAAGCGTGGCTGCTCGCCCGGGCGCATGGGCTAGAAGAGGTGGCCCGGGGCTATCCGACCGGACACGAACCGGGGGCTTTCGTCGCCGTTGCTGCGGGTTCTGTGACCTACGACCATGACCGGCAAATGCACGTTGAGCCCGCCGCGCTGGCCCCGCTCCCGGCTGCCGTCCTCGTCCACCGTGGCCACGACGCCACGCGAGAGCCGGTCGGCATTGGCATCCCCCGGTTCGTCGACGGCGCAATCCATGTCGAAGCCGTCTTCGGGACGGCCGTCACCGCGGGTGACACGTGGACTCTCGTTCGCACTGGCCGGCTGTGCAGCGTCTCCACGTCCGTACAAGCGCTTGAGTACTACAAGGGAGTCGACGGGCGCCTGACGCGTGGTGTCTTGACCGCGGTCGACCTTGTGAGAGCGCCGGCCGACGAGACCGCCACGGTCGGGAAGGTCATCCCTGGGGACAAATTGAGCCCCGGGCAGCGACGGACTCAACGCCTGTTCGATGACTACCTCGACGACGCCCGCAATCCCCTTGGCGTTGACCTAGCAGTCGCAGCGCAGCGGGACGGAATCGGCGCTCTCGACGTCCTCGCCCCCATCGTGGCGCCGTTGCGGGCCGAGCATGGGCGGTCGGCGGTGGGTGCCGCGTAGATGGTTTCGCCGGGACGCGTTGTCCGGCAGGGGTGACCGGAATCGGCAGCGACGGGGGTCCGGTAGTCGGCCCTTGGCGCGCCGTCGCGTCCTCGGCGAAGCCTCTGTGGAGCCCTGAGCCGGGGATGAGGACGCGCGCAGCAAGGCCCTCAGAATGCGGTACCGGAGCACGAGCGATGTGCCCGCCTCGTCGGTAAGGCGGTCGGTATTGCCCAGATCGGCGCCGGCGCCCTTAGCGTCCGCCGAGCCGCCGATATGGAGCGGTCGCCATCGAAGCCCGCGCCGCGAAGCTGACTGAGGATGACACGCCCGAGGCGATCGGCGAGGGCGTGTGCCTCGATCGACTCCTCGACGGCGTCGACGTCCTCCTCGAGGGACGGCCGCCGGTGGTCTGGCTCACGACTCTCCTCTCAACAGGGACAGACGTCCTCCAGGGCGTCGGAAAGGGCGTACACAATCGCTCCGAGGACGTCGGTGTTCACCACCACGGCGACCGGAGCGGAGGCAGTGTCGAAGTAGTCGTTGGGAACGAGCCGGGCACGCAGGGTGTAGGCACCGGGGGGAACGTCCGCGGGAATGGGCAGGGTGGCACCGTCCCCCCGGTCGACCGGGAAGGTCCACTGGTCGACCACCTCGGTGAGGGTGCTCAGGGTGAAGCTCACCGATGCCTTGCTGAGGTCACCCCTGGTGCCCGCGGTCTGGGTGATGAGCACGCGGGCCTCGGCCGGGGGACCGACCGTGATGGCGAGCAGCGGCTGGGCCCAGGTGAGCTCGACGGGGGCCCGGTCCACGGTGATGGGGAACTCGCGGGCGCCGCACTGGCGGCCGCCGGTGCTCGCCGTCAGCTTCGCCTCGTACCGGCCGCGCGGGGCGAGCACCGTTCCCGAGACAGTCCCGGTGCCTTTGCGGTCGTCGACCAGGGAGAGACCGTCGGGCAGGCCCTGCGCCGTGAGCGTCGGGGTTGGCGACCCAGTGGCGGACACGGTGAACCGGAGCACGGCGCCGTAGAGGACCGACTGGGCGGCCGGCGCCTGCAGAGAGCAGGGCGGGACGACGGTCGTCGTGGTCGTCGTCGTCGTGGTCGTCGTCGTGGTCGTCGTCGTGGTGGTGGTGGTGGTGGTCGGAACGGCCATGGCCACCCCGGCCAGGGCGGTCGACGGACCGTCCCGTCCTCCGCTGCGTACCACCAGGCGGGCGTCGAAGGTCCCGGCCCGCGGCGCATTGAACAGCACGGCGAGCGTGCAGACCGCCCCACGGTCGAGCGTCGCTCCCCGGCAGGTGTCGTTCTCCACCCCGAACGCGTCCTCGTCGCCGACCAGGGTCACGGCATCGATGCTCCGAGCTTCGTCCGCGGCATTGGTGACCGTCACCGTGCGTGGAGGAGAAGGATCGAGGGCCGGCCGCTCGCCGAAGTCGTGGCGCGTCGGCGTCACGGTGAGCCCTGACACGTCGGCGCCGCCCCCGCCGCCTCCCACCGTCCGGGCCCCGACGAGGACGAGGCCGCCCAGCAGGAGGGCGCCCGCCAGCACGAGGGCGAGCAGCGAGAGCGCCCCGGCAACGGGCACGCCCGAAGCCACCCATGCCGCCGACTTGCTGAGCCCCCCGCCTCCGGGCAGGAAACCGAGGTTGTGGCGGGTGACGGCGGCGCCCCTGGTGTCGCCCAGGGACTCCCGGATGCGGAGGGCCTCGGTGAGCCTCGACCGGGCCTCGAACTCCTGGCCCAGGCACAACGCCCGAGTGCCCAGCTGG
>DATAAF010000026.1:0-33984 GCA_036260255.1 Acidimicrobiales bacterium
ACGGGCCGCACCTCGTCGCCCTCGTTCGGGCGGGCGCGAAGTTCAGCAAGGGGGTGATGGTCGAGCGTCCGAACCAGCAGGATCAGGAGGTCGCCGCGTGATCAGGCGGAAAACCCGATCCACAACTCTTGACGATTCCTCCCTTCGAGCGCCCGCTCCGTCCAGAACCACTTTCCGCAATAGCCGTGCCAGGACTTCAAACGTCCGGGACTCTGCATGGCCATGGCTCAGAGGTGAGGGAGGAGCTCGGCCCCCTTAGTCAAGGCCGAGGTCACCGCCATCATTGAACTCCAGGCTCTCGAGGCGCCAGGTGCTGTCACCGACCGGTCTGACGGTGCATACGTACGTCGACCGGAGCTTCGCTCCAAAACTGTTCTCGGAGTCAACGCTCGCGCTGACTGTGACCGGTCCGCCCGTGCTGCCGGTGTAGGTCACCTGGTCCCCAAGTGGATTGCGCCAGGTAGCGGTGCTGGGAGCCTTCAGGCGCTCGCGAACGAACCGCTTACACACGTCGAACGCCTCAAGGTTGGCAAGTCGACTGTCGTTGCTGATCCCTCGGTCGTCGCCTCTCACGGTAGTAACCCGTGGCGTCACGGGTGGTGGGTCGGTCCGAGGTGGCGGGTGAGACGTCGTCGCCGGAGCGGTCGCGACGACGGCAGTCGTGGCTGATGCGACCGTGGGGGAAGACGGTGAGCTTTCCGTTCGAGGACGAGTCAGTTGCTTGGAGTTGGCCGACTTTGTCGGTGCTGCTCCAACGAAGACGCCACCAGCGATCACAAGGCCAACGGCCACGACTGTGCCATGGCGACCTGGCCGGCTACGGGAAGGCGGTGATACCGACCCCACCATTGCCGGATTCGGCCGGTCGACACCGCCCATACCAAGAAGGGGGCCGGCCAAATCAGTAGCCAAGCGAGGACCTGGCCCCACCAAGGCCAGCGACGGAACCGTCGCCAAGCATCGTCCGACGCGGCTGACGATCGCAATGGAGGCGGGCGTAGAGCGTCCGGTGGATACCACTTTCCGTCTGATGCTTGCCACCAGCCGGGCCCCTGCGACGTGTCGCTCATCTCCGCCCCTCCCTGGCACCGACCCGCCGAGATGAAACCTTATCCTCGCCCCTCATCTTCGATATCCGGCGGGCAGAGGCGGGAAGGGACCCCGGCTCAATCCGACGCTCCTCAAGGAAGGTCTCGGCGTCCTCTCTCTTGATCCGGATGACGCGCCCGAGCTTGTAGGCGGGGATCAACCTTGCGCGGCGAGGTTGCTGAGGGTGGTAGCCACCTCGGCGTGCCGGGCCGAGCAGGCGCTCCTCGAGCGCCGGCAACGCCACGGGGGGACGTCTCTGATGCCGAGGGACTCGTCGGTCGAGCCCGTTGCGCTCCTCGACAGGCCGCGGTCGTCAGGCGTCGCAGAAGCTACGCCTGGCATCAAGGCCGCGGGCCGGTGCGCAGGGAAGACGTGCTCAAGCTGTCGGGCGCCCGGGCCCAAGATCGTGCGAGCCATACAATCCGTGTGTGGTCGACTTTGCCGAACCCCCCGTGGATGAGGTCGCACTGGCAGTGCACTTCGAACCACTCGTGGGGCTTCGGGCTGTCCATCTCGGCGGCCTCTGGGCCAAGTGGAGGGACCGATTCCCCTTGGTGGAGGAGCATCCCCCGCTACCCCCACTGGCGCCTGAAGTCCCACATCCGAAGCCTTCGGCGGTGTCGATCGAGGTCGTTCAGGATGTGCCGCATCCGCGTTCGTGGTTCCTCAACGCGGGGGGGAGTGAGCTGGTTCAGTTCCAACGCGACCGACTGGTACACAACTGGCGTCGGACGGCGCCCGGAGACCCCTACCCCCACTACGACAGTTTGAGGCCCACCTTCGAGCGCAACCTCCACGACCTTGTTGAGTTCCTCGAAGAGGAGGGGCTCGAGCCGATGCGACCCGTCCAGTGCGAGCTCACCTATGCGAACCCCATTCCGCCGGCGGATCTCGGACCGGCAAGGCGACTGTCGACTCTGATCGCTCCATGGAGCGATCGTTACTCCGGGGATCTCCTCCCCGACGCGGACGACGTGCGTTTCCTTGCCCGGTACTCAATCAGGGACCCTGATGGCGACTGGGCTGGACGTCTCCATGTGAACGTCCAGCCGATGCACCGTCTAGAGCCCGTTCCCGACCTACCCGAAGAGGTCGTGATGCTCCAGGTCTTCGCGAGGGGTGCTCCTCGTGGCAAGGGAATCGAAGGCATACTGGCATTCCTCGACCTCGGCCATGAGTGGGTCGTCAACGGCTTCCTAGCGGTCACTACGACTGAGATGCAACGGAGATGGGGGCGGACGGATGTCTGACACGCTGACCAGGCCTGCCAGCGAGTTGATGACGCAGCGTCTGTATCGACCGGACCCAGAGGATGAGTGGGGGAGCCGGGCGGCGCAGTGGTCGTGGGGGAGCGCGTCGGCAGCCGGCCGGGGGTCGACGAGTCGGTCTGCCTTGCGAGTTAGCGAGCATCTCTGGCCAGTGGCTGAGGACTTGCTGCGGCTCCTCGACCTAGCTCCGGACTGGGACTCCTACGGCGCGCGTCGCATTGACGCGGACGCCGTACGGAAGGCGCTTTCGATCCTTGCCCACCACGATTACCGAGGCACCCTGCCGGTCGCTGTTCCCACTACCCTGGGCGGCGTGCAGCTTGAATGGGGACGGGCTGATGACGGTGTCGAGTTAGAGGTCGAGCCGGACGGCACCATCGGTGTCCTTGTCGACATAAATGGTGAGGTGACGGAGGTAGAGACGACCGACGTCGACCACCCAATGATCCAGCGGAGCTTATCCTGGGCGCGCCAGCTCTGATTCCGTGGCTAACGCCGGCGGCGCCGGCCAAGAGCACGGAATGGAGGTCTGGCGCCGCATTCCCCCGTGGCATTTTCGGGACCCTGGTCAGACGCGACCCAAGAGTGCGGCATTCGCAGACGACCCCGACGGTGGGTCGATGTCGGTAGTGATAGCCGACGCCGTGCTTTCCGGTGGTCGCACCGCTCACTCGGTTCTTGCTGGTCACGACGGGTTCGCTCTAGGTGCCCTTGCTACGGCTGTGATCAAAGACCTTGGCCTTCAGCTAGTTCTCGATCCGCACCCGGACGAGCCAGCGCACGCGTTGGTGGTGGGGCACAAGACAAGGGCGACTCGAAGAGCGATGGCCAAAGCGTCCCGATGGGTCATCCCTCCACCGGAGGGGTGACGGAGTCGACAGCAGCTAATTGAGCGTGCTTCGCTCCCCGTCTGAGCTGCGTTTCCGCAGGTCAGCACAGCGCTCAGCGCTGAACACCTCGTAATGAGCAGCTCGTCGGTTCGAGTCCGACCTCGGGCTCAACTCTCGGTGCGGGCCGTTCGTCGGGCGGGGTCGGACGTGGTGTGGGCGCCTCTCGGGCGAGCTGCGCCGCCTTGTCGAGGGTTGTGAATCCGTCCGGAAGCCGATCCGCTTGCGGGCACCCCGGGTCGCCGCACGGACGTGGTGTGAAGGCGGTACGAGCGCCTCCGTAGTGGGCCTCTGGGCACGACTTGGCGGAACACGTATGCGTCGACGACGCTCGCTCGCTGCGAGCACGGCAGCAACCTCCGCTCGGGCCAGCGAGGCTTGTCGGTTCGGTGGCGCACCTGTAGTCGAGACGGCGGCTGAAGTCGCAGTCGAGCCTCGTTCGACGATGAGGCTGGCGATGCGCTCGATCGCCGCCTGGTTCGCCGCGCAGCGACATCAGCTTCGCCGTGGTGTCGGCGCGCCAGCGCGAACGCGACCGGCGGCAACCTCACATCAGGGGTTCGTCCGGCGCGCTGTACTCTCCGGGCTCGGGTCCCTCCAGGCCACACGAGATTGGGACGCCGTGTTTCGCCCTCCTTGCCCGCGGGAAGTGCTGGTCCATCGACCGCTCAACGGGTCTGGCAGGCAGGTCGCGACAGGTTGCCGCCCTCGCCCTGTGGTCGGGCACCGCTTGGGTGCTCCTGACCTGGACGGCGACGGTCGAGCAGGCTGCGTACGGCATAGCCGTTGCCGTCGCGGTGGCGGTGGTCCTGTCCCCGCTGGGGCCGGTGGCCCGGCCCTGGCGACTCGTCCGCCCCCGGCGCTTCGCCCGGCTGGCGGCCATGGGCATCACGTCGTTGGCCCGCATCCTCAGCGCCAACCTCGGGTTGGCCCGGCGGGTGTGGTCGCCGTCACTCCCGCTCCGCACCGGCATGCTGGTCGTGCCCACCGACCTGAGGACCGACGGCCCCGTCACCGTCGTCGGCCTCCTCGGCTCCCTCGTCGTGGAGTACCAGCTCGTCGACCTCGAGCCCGGCCGCCTGCAGTATCACGCCGTCTGGGTTGCGTCCGAGGACCCGAGCGAGGCGCGCGAGCGGATCAACGGCCGGGTGGAGGACCTGCTGCGACCCTTCGACCAGGAGGCGAGCCGTGACTGAAGCGCTGGGCTGGGTGGCGGTCGCGGAGATCGCCATCGTTCCCCTCCTGCTCCTACGGCTTGCGTTGGGGCCCACCGTGTCCGACCGGGTGGTGGCCCTCAACACCATCTCGATCCAGGCGACGCTGGCCCTGTTCGCCTTCGCCGCCTTCGTCGACCGGAGCTTCTACCTCGACGTCGCGCTGTGGCTGGCTAGCTTCAGCTACCTGGGCACGATCGTGTGGTCCCGGTACCTCGAAAGAGGGCTTCTTTGAGGGACGCCGTGGCTCTGATCCTGGCGGTGGTGGGCTTGGTCTTCTCGCTCTCCGGCGCGGTAGGGATCCTCCGCATGCCCGACGTCTACAGCCGACTTCAGTGCTCGTCCAAGAACGTGACCATGGGTACGCTGCCGCTGCTTCTCGCCGTCGTCGTCGACAAGGGCCTGGTGTCGACCTACGGCAGCCGCGCCCTCCTCGTCGCCGCGATGGTCCTCGTCATCAACCCCGTAGCCGCCCATGCGCTGGCTCGTGCCGCTTACCGGACGGGCGTCCCCATGTGGAGCGGCGCGGTCGTCGACCAAGCCCGGCCCGACAGCATCGAACGATGACCGCCTTCTGGGTCCTTGACGTCCTCTGCCTCGCCGCGATGCTGGTCGCCGCCGTGCTGGTCGTGACCCTCGAGAACCTCAACGGCTCGGTCATGGCCCTGTCCGCGGTGGGGACGGTGTTGGCGCTCCTGTTCGTCGTCCTCGACGCACCCGACGTCGCGCATTCCCAGGTGGTCGTGGGCGCCATCGCCCTTCCCGTCCTCTACCTGCTGGCCATCGGCAAGACCCGGCTCGTCGTGGAGGACGCCTCGGACCTGGGCGAGGAGGGCGAGCCCGAGACGGCGCCATGACCGTCCCCACCTCAGCCCCCCGCCGCCGACTGGTGACGGCGGCGGTGCTGGTGGCTGGCACCGCGGCCTGCCTGGCCGTCGCGTTCCTCGACCTTCCCCGAGAGGGCGCCGACCTCCCCGGCATCGCCCGCGACGCCATGGTCCAGGCCCTCCCCCAGTGGCACCACACCGAGGTGGTCAGCACCCTCGTGTACGGCACCCGGGGGTTCGACACGCTCGGCGAGACCTTCCTCCTCCTGGCCGCCGTAGTCGGCGTCGTCGTCGTGTGCCGGGGCAGGGAGAGCCGCCGGGTGTTCCTGCAGGAGGAGCGCCTGGGGCGGAGGGAGCAGGCGGAGGCCCGGGGGTCCGGAGGTGGCCGCGCCCGGCGAACGCGCCACCCTCAGACGGAGCACGCCGAGGAGATCGAGCAGGGTCGGGCCGGCGGGGGCGAAGGGGAGCGGGGCATCGGCGCCCGAGGTCCGGTGTCGGAGACAGCCATGACCGTCGTGGTCCGTACCGGCGCCCGCGCCGCCCTGCCGCTGCTGACGGTGGCCGGCGCGTTCCTGCTCCTCTCGCCCTGGGCCCCGGGTGGCGGCTTCCCCGCCGGTGCGGTGCTGAGTGGCGTGGTCCTCCTGACCTACGCCGCCTTTGGCTACGGGGCCGTGCGCCGGTTGGTGCGGCCCGGACTGCTCGAAGCGGTGGAGATGGTGGGCGCCGGCGCCATCCTCGTTCTCGGCCTCCTGGGCCTGGTGCTCGAGGGATCGTTCCTGGCCAACTGGCTGGCGCTGGGAACGCCCCACACGGTCCATGCCGGAGGCATCCTGCAGGTGTTCTCCGCCAGCGAGGTGCTCGAGGTGGGCACCGGTCTCCTCATCGTGGTTTTCAGCGTCCTAGCCATGGAGCGGGAGTGGACCGAGGAGGACGACGACGGCGGCGGCGCAGGACGTGACGGTCGAGTGGACGATCTCCCGTGATCGCCGTCAACTACCTGGGCGCCGCGGCCCTGTTCTGCATCGGCCTGTGGGCCGTGCTCACCCGGCGCAACCTGGTGAAGATCGTCATGGGCCTGTCGCTCATGGAGTCGGCCACCTACCTGCTCATCGTCTCCATGGGGTACCGCAAAGGGGGGACGGCGCCGGTGCTGCTCGAGCCCCCCGAGGGGCGGACGGTCGAGAGCCTGGTGCAGGGGCCGGTGGCCGACCCCGTGCTGCAGAACTTCTGCCTCACCGCCATCATCATCGGCGTGGCGGTCACCGGCGTGTTCCTCGCCGTCGTGGTCCGCGTCGCCCAGCACTACCGCTCGCTCGACGCCGACGAGATCCGGGCCATGCGGGGATGAGCGCGGCCGCCGAGGCCTCCGCCCTTCCCTTGGCCGTGGTCCTCCCCCTGGCTGCTGCGGTGGTGGCCCCCCTAGTCGGACGGGTCTCGGGGCGGGCGGCCATGGTTGCTGCGGTCACCGGGCTGGCCGCCTCCACTGGTGTCCTGGCGTGGGTGGCTCCCACCGTCCTCTCCGGCCACACGCTCGTCCACTACCTGGGGGGATGGGACCCCACCGATGGACGGGCGCTGGGGATCGGCTTCGCCGCCGACCCCTTCGGCATGGTGTTCGCCCTCATCGCATCGGGTGTCGGCTTGGTCGTCGTGCTCTACGCCCTCTCCGAGCTCGGCGACCTGGCCGGGCGCGAGCTGGGCAACTTCGCCTGCCTCTTCCTGCTTCTCGATGCCGGGCTGATCGGCGTCGCCCTCACCGCCGACCTCTTCAACCTGTTCGTCTGGTTCGAGGTGTCGGCGCTGGCGAGCTACGCCCTCACCGCCTTCTTCCTGGAGCGGCCCCTCGCCCTGGAGGCGGCCTTCAAGATGTTGGTGCTCACCACCCTGGCCAGTTTCGCCGTCTTCATCGGCACGGCCCTGCTCTACCAGTCCCAGGGCGCGCTCAACCTCGCCCAGCTGCAGCGGTCCCTGCAGGGGCCCGTCTCGCCGGCGGTCGTCGTGGCCCTCGGCCTGCTCGTGGCCGGCTACGCCACCAAAGCGGGCCTGGTGCCGTTCCACACCTGGCTCCCCGACGCCCACACGGCCGCTCCCGGGCCCGTGTCCGCTCTCTTCTCGGGACTGATGGTGAACCTCGGCATCGTCGCGTGCGGCCGGCTGGCGTTCCTCCTCGTCGACCGGTCCGACATCCCGTTGCTGGGACTGCTCACCGCCCTGGGGTTGGTCTCGGCGCTCGTGGGCGCGCTCATGGCTCTCTATCAGGACGACCTGAAGCGTCTCCTCGCCTTCGACACCGTCTCCCAGGTGGGGATCCTGGCGGTGGCGTTGGGCAGCGGGACCAGAGCCGGCCTGGGCGGCGCCACCTACCACCTGGCCAACCACGCCCTGTTCAAGTCCCTGCTGTTCCTCTGTGCCGGAGCGGTCGTACACACGGTGGGCGTCGAGCGACTGTCGAACATGGGAGGGCTGGCCCGACGGAAACCGGCCCTGGCCACCGCCTTCGTGGTCGGCATCGCCGCCATCGCAGGAGTGCCCCCCTTCAACGGGTACTTCTCGCTCGTCCTCGTCCACGAGGGGGTCCGGGAGGCGAACGGCGGTGTCCTCGTCCTCGTCCTCCTGGGGGTCGAGGTGTTGACCGTGGCCGCCCTCGCTCGGGCCGCGTGGCTGGCGTTCTTCCGGCGGCGAGACGAGCCCTACGAGGACGAGCAGCCGCTGGTCCCGGGCATGGTGGCCGGGCTGGTCGGACTGGGGGCTCTCTGCGTGGGGTTCGGACTGGCCGCCGGCCCGCTTGTGAGCGAGGTGGCGGCTCCGGCGGCCGCCGGCCTGCTCGACGGCGCGGCGTACGCCGCGGCCGTTCTGGGGCCGGGAGGCGGTCGTCTGGACGTGCCCGACCTCCATCCCCACTTCTGGGCGGCGAGCGAGCTGGTCCCGACCGCGGCGGCGGTGACTCTGGGGTTGCTGCTCGCCCGGGCGGTGGTACGCCGGCGCGAGCCGCAGCCGATCACGGCCCTTCGCGGCCTTCACAACGGATCGGTCAATGACTACGCCGCCTACACCGTCGGTGGGCTGTTGCTCGTCGTCATCCACTTGGCCTTGGGGTGACCGCCACCGGCAATGGTGGTTCGCTGAGGGATCCCGTGCTCGGGCCTCCTAGCCGCCGGCGGCCGAGGAACCGGTCGCTGGCTGTGTGCGACGGCCAACTCGAGGGCCCCGTCAGTCGCGTCAGGAGACGTCGAACTCGTTGCCCTCGGGGTCGGCCAGAAGCGTCCACCGGCCCTCGTCACCGTCATGTACTCCCATCACGGTGGCCCCGAGGCCTACGAGGCGCTGGACCTCGGCGTCGTGGGCATCCGGTCCCACCAAGAGGTCGAGGTGGACACGGTTCTTGACGGTCTTTGGCTCGGGGACCGCCTGGAACAGGATCCGTCGCCCGGTTCCGACCCCGCGCTCGTCGACCGGATCATCGGGATGTCGCAGCGAGGCGAGGGAGCGCCAGCGTCGTTTCCCGGCGATCTCGATCGTGTACTCGAGCGGGACATGACCCGCCTCGACGAGACCCCTTATGAACGCGTCGATCTCCTCGTGCTCGTAATGAAGGGCGCTCGCCCAGAACGCCGCAACCCGGTGTGGCTCGGCGGCGTCGAAGACGACCTGCGTCCGGATGGCGGTCATGGGTCATGATCGCGCCCGGAACAGGACGGTGCGGCCCCGCCGCTGAGCTTGGCCGGACGGGCAGGGGGCAGGGTGACCCACACGAGCCGCAGACAGCGTCACACGGCGCGCGATGGAAGCGATGACGGCAAGGATCGGTAAGCAGTGGCTCGCCGTCATGCTGGTGTCCTGCACCTTCGCATCGGCTTCGGTCGCCGGGCTGATCTTTGTCCGGAGCTCACCGGATACCCCCGATGCGGCAGTCATGATCTCGGTGGCAAAGAGCATCGTCGAGCGACGCGACTTCGTCCCGTCCACGGACTGGCGGGACGACCCGATGCGGGAGCAGAAGTACGGGCTCGGTCTGTCGCTGCTGTTTGCCGGCCCCTATGCCCTGGCCCGGTTCCTGGGCGCCGACCCCGTCCGCGCCGCCATGGCCACGAACGCGCTCGTCTTCGGGGTCACCGCCGTCTCGCTGCTCGCCCTGGCGCGGCTGCTCGACGCTCCCTGGGGACGAGCGCTGCTGACGACGTTCCTCATCGCCGCGGGCACCCCGCTGCTCCCCTACGTCGCGACGGGGTACTCAGAGCTCGCCGTCGCGGCGACGGTGACGCTGGGCCTGGTGGCCGTCGCCGGTGCCGGCAAACGTCGTGTCTGGGCCGGGCCTCTGGCCGGAGCCGCGGCCGGCGCCGCCACCCTGCTGCGCGTCGACAGCCTCGTGCTGGTCCTGCCGGTGCTCGCCGTGGGAGTTGCCTTGGCGTCGCCGGGCAACTGGCGGAGCCTGCGGGGCTTCGCGCTGGCGGCCGCCCCCTTTCTCCTGGCGGGGGCCTGGTACAACCACCTTCGCTACGGCGCCCCGTGGCGGCTCGGCTACTACGAGGACGAAGGCTTCATCTATCCGTTCGCTCGTGGCCTGTACGGGCTCATCCTCTCTCCCGGACGAGGAGTTCTCTGGTACGCCCCCCTCGTTCTGCTCGCCGTCGTCGGGTTCGGCGCGGCGTGGCGGCGAAACCGGATTGTCGCCGCCGTCGCCGCCGCCGTCTTCCTGGCCCGCCCCCTCTTCTACGCCTCCTGGGCCTGGGACGGCGGATGGGCGTGGGGCCCTCGGTTCCTGGTACCAGCCATGCCTGCTCTTCTGGTCGGCGTGGCGGAGGTCGCAAGGCGCTTCTCGAGCTGGACTCGCGCCGCGCAACTGCTCGTCACGGTCGTGGCCCTTCTCAGCCTGTCAGTCCAGGTGGTGGGCGCCTCGACGGACTACGTGCCCTGGAACGCCTACAACACCCAGCGGCACGAGGACTTCCACACCGGCCTCCTGTCGTGGGACGACGTCCCGATCGTCGAACAGGCGAAGTGGCTGTTCACCCCATGGGACGTCTATGTCGGATGGGCGCTCCCCCCGAAGCGAAGGCCCGTCCTCTTCGCCAGCCTGATGGGGACCTCGCTGCTGATGGCACTTGGGGCCGCCGTGGCGGCCCGCGCCCTGGCCCGGGGTTCCCAGATGCGAAGCCCGGCCCCCCGGGGGACCGCACCGCTCGTGCCCTGGCAAGGGTCGAGCGACGCGGTGGCCACGACAGGGGGCCCGTTTCGCTAGGCGTCCTGCTCTCCGACGCGGGCTACTGCCGAGAGCGACGGCGACGGAGCCACGTCCGCATCCTCGAGCGGCCCTCGGGGCGCAGAGACAAGTCATCTCCCGGGGGCCCGACCTCGGGGTCTTCATTCCCCGCCGGCATCTGCCTCCTCGGCCGGCAGCAGGCCCATGTCGGCGAGGAGGTCCCGCCAGCGGCGTTCGAAGGCGGCGGCGGTGTGCTCGGCCAGCACCAGGGCCCGGCCGGCCGCCACCGCCTCCTCGGCCTCACCGGCCTCGACCCGTCGGAGCGCCGCCGCCACGGCTGGGGCCTGCCGAGGGACGACGAACGGTCGGTAGGCGGGCACCCGGCGCCCCAGCTCGCGCGCCCATCCCACCGGTGTGGTGACGGCGGGAACGCCGGCGGCGAGGGCTTCGCCGACCGCCATGTGCCAGCCTTCGTAGGCGCTCGGGAGCACGGCGGCGTCGGCGGCGGCGTATGCCCATGCAAGCTCCTCGGGCGGAAGAACGCCCAGCGCCCGGCTCCCCGGCACCGGCCCGGAGCCGACGGCGACCAGCTCCCAGCCCACCTGCCGGCAGGCGTCCAGGGCGACGGCCAGTCCCTTGGCGGGCTCGGCCCGTCCCACGAACAGCCCGTAACGAGCGTCGGCCCGCAGGCCCAGTCGTCGCCGCGCCTCGCCCCGGTCGCGCGGCCGGAACAGCTCGGTGTCGACACCGAGATGCACCACGCGGGCCACGTCGGCCCGGTAGAGGCGGCGGGCGTCCTCGGCCGTCTGCTCGGAGATGGCGACGGCGGTGGCACCTCGGGCGGCCAGCGCTTCGGCCAGCCCGCTGGCCAGCGCCCATCGCGCCCGCCAGTGCCAGCGGGCGGGCTGGTGTCGGGCCAGCCGGACGAGGTTGGAGACGTAGACGTGGATCCGCGGCGGGCGGCGGGGGCCGGGCCATCCCCACGGTCCGACGGTGATCACGAGGTCCGGCCGGGGCTCCCTGCGCCGGACGGCCCGTCGGAACGAACCCGCCTGCCAGAGCAGCGTCCCGCCCTGTCGCGCCACCCATGTCGGAGCGGGGCCGCCAGGGCCCAGCAGCGTCACCTCGAAGCCCGCCCGGGCGAGCACCTCGGCCACCTGCCGGCAGACCCGCTCGGTCCCGCCGGTGCTGGAGTTCGGGTCGGGCGAGACCACCACCGCCCGCCGGGCGGCAGCGCTCAGTGGAGCCACCGCCGGTAGCTCGGCAGCGACCGCTGGGCATCCGGCGGGCGCTCGCGAACCGGCCGGGCGGGAACGCCGGCGACGACGGTGAACGGGGCGACGTCGCCCACCACCACCGCCCCGGCCGACACGACCGCCCCCTCCCCGACGGAGCTCCCAGGGAGGACGAGGGCCCTCGTGGCGATCCAGGCGCGTGAGCCGACGGAGACGGGCCGGGGGCGCCATTGGAAGGAGGGCGAGTCCACGTCGTGGTCGGCGGTGAGCAGCAGCGCCTCGGCCGAGATGTTCACCAGGTCGCCCACCTCGAGCCCGCCCCTGCCGTCGAGGGTGACCCCGCGGTTCACGATGCAGCCGTCTCCGATCCGGACCCCGCCCCGAGTCGTCACCGCGATCGCTCGCTCGACGACGGTCCCGGCACCGACCGACCATCCGCACAGGCGCCGCAGGACCCACAGCCGCAGGCCGTGGCCGGGCGCCCGCAGCAGGGCGTTGGCCACCGCCAAGAGGACCTCGAGCGCACCCGTCCGGCTGGATGGTGGGAGCAGGCGCGGCGTCCCACCCGCCCGATGGGGGTGCCCGCTCGAGCCCGACACCCGGGCGCGGCGCCGCTCAGCCGGCGTTCGGCGTGCCCGGGCTCTTCGACGTGTTGCTGCTGGTGGCCCCCGTGGAGTTCTTGGTCCCGGAGGCCCCGCCGCCGCCACCGCCGCCACCGCCGCCACCGCCGGGAGCGGGCGCGCCGCCCCCCGCCGACGGAGGCGCCGGGGCGGGCGCCGGCGCACCAGCCCCGCCGCGACCACCGCCACCGGTGGCGACCGCCCGGGCGCGGGCCGGGCCACCGTCGTTGCGGACCACCGAGGCATTCTGTTGGTTGGCGCCCCCGCCGGCGGGGGCGCCGATGGCAGCCGGAGGCGGCGGGACGCCTCCGCTCCGGGCCGCCTGGGGGGTACCCGATGGTGCGACAGGAGCGGCTCCTCCGCCCGCGACCGGCGCCCCACCGGCGGACGGCCCCGAGCCCGACGTGCTGCCCGCCAGCCCGGGAACGGAGGCGCCGCCTCCGTCGCCGCCGACGAGCGTGGCGTCGCCGCCCCCGCCCTCGCCTCCGGTGGGGTCACCGAGGTCGCCGGCGGAGCCGCCGGTCACCGCCGCGGTGGGACCATTTCCGGCCTGCGGGGTGTTGCCGGTCGTCCTCCGGTCGGCTGGACCGTCGTCCTCGGAGCCGGAGACCGCGCTCAACAGAAGGACCAGGAGGAGCACGGCGCCGAGCGCTCCGAGCACGAGGATGGCGAGCTGCCGGCGCTCGGCGGCGCCCAGCCGAGGCCGCTCGGGGCGGTAGCTCCGCGGGCCGGACGGGGGGATGTCGGGGGCCGACGGTGACGGCCCGGGATCCGGGGCCGGCCGGGGCGTGGTGTCGTCGAAGAAGAAGTGGGTGACGGGGCCGGCGGCAGCGGCCTCGGCCCGCGTCTCAGGGGCGGGAACGGTGTGGGCGGGCTCGGGCTCGAGCCAGAACGGGATCGCCCAGGGGTCGTCGGGCTGGTCCGACTGCGGATCCGGGTATCCGGGGCCCTCGTGGGGCATTCGCTGACCCCCTTCGCACCGAGGCTGGCACCGACAGTGCGGAGATGCTACAGGCGCGTCCGCCGCCCGTCACCGGACGCGGGCAGCGGCCGGCCTATCCGACCCGCTCGGCGGGGATCTGCCCCATCCGCCCGGACTGGTAGTCCTCGACGGCCTGGACGATCTCGCTCCTGGCGTTCATGACGAACGGCCCGTGCCACGCGATCGGCTCACGGATGGGGCGACCGCCGAGGAGGAGCACCTCGAGGTCGGGGGCGCGGCTCTCCTGGGCGGTGTCGGCGGCGATGCGGACCACGTCGCCCGGCCCGAACACGGCGAGCTGGCCGGTCCGGATCGGCCGGCGCTCGGCCCCCACCGTCCCCCGTCCGGCCAGGACGTAGGCCAAGGCGTTGAAGTCGGCAGGCCAGGGCAGCTCCACGGCGGCGCCGGCGAAGAGGGTGGCGTGGGCGAGGGCGATCGGCGTGTAGGTGATCCCCGGCCCCTGGCCGCCGGCGATGTCGCCGGCGATCACCCGGACCAGGGCGCCGCCGTCGGGCGACGACAACAGGGTCACCCGCCCGGCGCCGATGTCCTGGTACCGAGGCGGGACCCACTTCTGGCTCGACGGCAGGTTGACCCACAGCTGGAAGCCGTGGAACAGCCCCCCGCTGACGACGAGCTCCTCGGGGGGGGCCTCGATGTGCAGGATGCCGGCGCCCGCCGTCATCCACTGTGTGTCGCCGTTGGTGATGAGCCCCCCGCCGCCGGTCGAGTCCTGGTGGCGGAAGGTGCCGTCCAGCATGTAGGTCACCGTCTCGAAGCCCCGGTGGGGGTGCCAGGGCGTGCCCTTCGGCTCGCCCGGCCCGTACTCAACCTCGCCCATCTGGTCGAGGTGCACGAAGGGGTCGAGGTCGGCGAGGTCCACGCCGGCAAAGGCCCGCCGCACGGGGAAGCCCTCGCCCTCGAAGCCCGAGGGCGCCGTGGTGACGGAGCGCACCGGTCGGGGGCGGGCACCGTGCGCCGGGGCGGCGGCGGTGGGCAGGACGGAGAGGTCGTCGACGGTGATGGCGGGCACGGTGCGGCTCCTTCGCGGGCGCTGAGCGTTCAGCCGTACACAACACGCCCGGAGAGTGGCGCCTTCCCCGCGCCGAGGGGGCTCAAGCCCCGACGGCCGCGGTGCCGATGGTCACACCGATGACCCGGACCAGCCGAGTGGTCGGCGTGCTCTTCGTCCTCACGGTCGTCGTCGTGCTGGCGTTCGTGGTGACCGAGGGCCACCCCGAGAGCCTCCTCCGGGACCTCGACGACCTCCGCCGCAGGTACATCCGCTGAGAACGGGCCGCGCCGCACGTCGGTGGCGCGCGGCCGCGACAACTAGGTTGAGCGCATGGCGGACAAGGCGACGTTCACTGCGCAGACGATGGAGCACATGCCGTCGCTCTACACCGCCGCGCTGCGCATGACGCGCAACCCCGCCGACGCCGAAGATCTCGTCCAGGACACCTACCTGAAGGCCTACCGGGCGTTCGACAGCTTCCAGGAGGGCACCAACCTCAAGGCCTGGCTCTACCGGATCCTCACCAACACCTTCATCAACAGCTACCGGGCCAAGAAGCGGCGCCCCGAGGAGTCGGACATCGACGACGTCGAGCAGCTCTACCTCTACCGCCGCCTGGGTGGCCTCGAAGGGGCCCAATCGGGGCGCAGCGCCGAGGAGGAGGTCCTCGACCACTTCACCGAGGCCGACGTCAAGGACGCCGTCGAGTCGCTCCCCGAGCAGTTCCGGCTGGCCGTGCTGCTGGGCGACGTCGAGGGATTCTCGTACAAGGAGATCGCCGAGATCCTCGACGTCCCCATCGGAACGGTCATGAGCCGTCTGCACCGTGGAAGAAGAGCACTCCAAAAGCGGTTGTACGAGTTCGGACGGCAGCGCGGATTGGTTCCCGAGCCCGAGGAAACGTCACATGGGTAACGAGTGCACGGAGGCGGCGGAGCTCCTGTACCACTACATCGATGGAGAGCTGACCGCCGAGCGTCGGATCCTCATCACGAACCACCTCGACGACTGCCCCCCCTGCCTCGACGCCTTCGACTTCGAGGCCGAGCTGCGGACGATCATCGCCCGGCGTTGCCAGGAGCGGGTGCCCGACCACCTCCGCCAGCGCGTCGCCGAGGCCATCCGCCAGCTTCAGGAATAGCCTGGCCCCCGGTCCCGTTGGCTGGAGTATGGCCGAGGGATCTGTGGGAGCCCACCCGATCTCGGGGAACGACCGGCCTTCCAAGGCGTACAGCGCGGGAAGGATCTGCCGTCACCCGGACTGTGGGACCCGCCTTTCCATCTACAACGACGGCGTCTTCTGCTACCGGCACGAGCCCATGACGGTCCCTCGCGTCCGCGGCAAGAAGATCGCTTGAGGGTTCGCCTTCGCAACCAAAGGTTGCTCGGCGAATTCTGACGTGCTCCGGTCGTCGGGCCGAGCCGCCCTCCCTCCGCGCTGACCCCTTCCTCTTGTGCGGACAGCCGGAGAGGGCCGCCTCTGGCGGCCGTCCGACGGCCGCCCGCACGAACCCCCGGTGTGAGATTCGGCGCCTGGTCGGCCTAGGCTTCTCTCGATGGACCTCGTTCTCGCCTTTGGCAAGCCCTGGACGTACTGGCTGGCGCCGGCGGTCACCCTGCTGACCGTGCTGGCCATCCTCGGCTGGTTCGTCGGGTACCTGGTCAAGGTCGTCGCCGCCCGCTACCCGAAGCAGTAGCGGCCGCCGTGCCCTCCGAGGACCGCAGACCCTCCCCCGACCCGGTCGCCTGGGACGTGGCCGAGCGGGTGGCCGTCCGAGTCGCCCGCCGGGAGCCCCTCGCCGATTCCTACCACTACGCCTCGCTCGTCCCCGACTTCGACGAGTTCACCGCCGAGGCCGAGGAGCTGGTGGCCGCGGAGACGGGCCTGCGGTCGCTGTCGGGGCCGGCCCGGGTGCGGGTCACCGACCGGCCCGGGTGGATCCGGGCCAACCTGGCGTCGTTCCGCCGGCTGCTGCGGCCCCTGACCGAGCGGCTCGGGAGCCGGTTGGGGAACGGGCCCATGGCGGGGGCCGGCCGCTCGGTCGCGGGGGCCGAGGTCGGCGCCCTGCTGGGCTGGATGTCGACCCGTGTCCTCGGCCAGTACGACCTCTTGATCATCGAGAACGAGGATCCCGAGGACCAGGACATCGTCTACTACGTGGGCCCCAACGTCCTGGCCCTCGAGAAGCGCTTCGCCTTCCCGCCCCGCGAGTTCCGCCTCTGGCTCGCCCTCCACGAGGTCACCCACCGGGCCCAGTTCACGGGCATCCCCTGGATGCGGCCCCACTTCCTGTCGCTGGTCGACGCCACCCTCTCCGCCTTCGACCCCGACCCCAAGCGGTTCCTGGCCGCCCTGCGCCGGGCGGTGGAGGCGGCCCGCGCCGGGCAGAACCCCCTCGACGAAGGGGGTCTGGTCACCCTGCTGGCCAGCCCCGAGCAGCACGCCGTGCTCCAGCGGGTCCAGGGGCTGATGAGCCTGCTCGAGGGCCACGGCGACCTGGTCATGGACCGGGCCGCCGCCGGGCGCATCCCCAGCGCCGAGCGCTTCCGCCAGGTGCTCCACCAGCGTCGCCAGGCCACCGGCGCCGCCCGCCTGCTGCAGAAGCTGGTGGGGGTCGAGGCCAAGCTCCGCCAGTACCAGCAGGGCGAGGAGTTCCTCGCCGCGGTGGAGGCGTCCGACGTGGCCTCCGTCGACCTCCTGTGGCGGGGGCCCGAGTGGATCCCCAGCCTGCCCGAGATCAAGGACCCCGACCTGTGGCTGACGCGGGTGTCGCAGGCCCGAGCGGCGGCCAGCTGAGCGAGGGGCCGGCGGCCGGGCTCGCCGCCGAGCTCCTGGCCCGCACCACCTTCCCGCCGACCGGCACCGCCGTCACCTGCGCCGTCTCCGGAGGCGCCGACTCGCTCGCCCTGCTGATCCTGGCGGTCGCCGCCGGCTGCCGGACGACCGCGGTCCACGTCGACCACTGCCTGCGGGCCGGCTCGGCGGCCGAGGCCGACGTCGTCCGGGCCGTCGCCGAGGCGTTCGGGGCGGGCTTCCGGGCCGAGCGGGCGCCGGTGGAACCGGGGCCCAACCTGGAGGCCCGGGCGCGGGCGGCCCGCTACGCCGTCCTCCCCGCCGACGTCCTCACCGGCCACACCGCCGACGACCAGGCCGAGACGGTCCTGCTCAACCTCGTCCGGGGTGCCGGCCTCGACGGCCTGGCGGGAATGGGGCCCGAGGGTCACCCCCTGCTCGCCCTCCGCCGGACCGAGACCAGGGCCCTGGTCGCCGCCTGCGGGCTGACACCGGTGGAGGACCCGTCCAACGCCGACCCCTCTTTCCGGCGGAACCGGGTCCGGGCCGAGCTGATGCCCCTCCTCGACGCCATCGCCGAGCGTGACGTCGCCGCCGTCCTCGCCCGCCAGGCCCGCCTCCTGGGCGAGGAGGCCCGCCTCCTCGACGAGCTGGCCGCCGCCCTGGACCCCACCGACGCCCGTGCCCTCGCCGCCGCCCCCGCCCCTCTCGCACGCCGGGCGGTGCGGCGCTGGCTGGTCACCGGCCGCCCCCACCCCCCTTCCTCCGCCGCGGTCGAGCGGGTGCTCGAGGTGGCCCGGGGACGGGCGCGCGCCACCGAGGTGGACGACGGCCGGCGCGTCTCCCGCCGCGGGGGGCGGCTCCGCATCGCCCAGAGGTAGCTTCGCGAGCCGTGGCCGTCCGCGAGCAGGCTGGGCCCGGCTCGGCCGACCCCAACATAGGGCCGGTCGTGGTGAGCCAGGAGGAGCTCGAGGAGCGCATCGCCGCCCTCGGCCGCCAGATCACCGCGGACTACTCCGGGCGGGCGCCGCTCCTGGTGGGCGTCCTCAAGGGGGCCTTCGTGTTCATGAGCGACCTGGCCCGGGCCATCGACCTGCCGGTCGAGTTCGACTTCATGGCGGTGTCGTCCTACGGCAGCGCCACCAAGACGAGCGGAGTGGTCCGCATCGTGAAGGACCTCGACCTCGACCTCACCGGGCGGGACGTGATCCTCGTCGAGGACATCGTGCACAGCGGCCTGACCCTGTCCTACCTCCGCAAGAACCTCCAGGCCCGCCGGCCGGCGTCCCTCGAGGTCTGCGCCCTCCTGCTCCGTGAGGGCCAGCAGGCCGACGACCCCGACCTCCGCTACGTCGGGTTCCGGATCCCTCCCGACTTCGTGATCGGCTACGGCCTGGACGTGGCCGAGCGGTACCGCAACCTCCCGTACGTGTGCGTGTACGCGGGCGGCCCGCCGTCGGCGACCTGAGCATCGCCTGGCGACCGGCCGCTCGCCGGCCCGGTACCCTGAGGCCCGTACCGCGAGGAAGATCTTGAGACAGCTCCTGCGCCGACCCGCCGTCTACATCGTCGTTGCCCTCGTCGCCGTCCTCGCTGCCAGCGGGTTCTTCCGGGGCGGCGACCAGCCCCAGAAGCTGCGCCTCGACCAGTTCGAGCGGCGGCTCGCCGAGGGCCAGGTGCGCACGGCGACGGTCAACGACCGCTCGAGCACGATCTCGGGCAAGCTCGCCGACGGCAAGAAGTACAAGGTCAACTACGTCCGCAACGACGAGCCCAAGATCGCCGAGCAGCTCCGGGCCGCCGGCGTCGAGCGCAAGGTCGACCACCAGGACGACCCCCTCTGGTGGACCCTCGTGCAGACGTTCCTTCCCTTCGTGCTGCTCGTCGGGGCGTTCCTCTTCGTGATGAACACCATGCAGGGCGGCGGCAGCCGGGTCATGCAGTTCGGCAAGGCCAAGCCCCGCCAGGTCTCCAAGGACCAGCCCAAGGTGACGTTCGCCGACGTCGCCGGGGCGGACGAGGCGGTCGAGGAGCTGCAGGAGATCAAGGAGTTCCTGGAGGCACCGGCCAAGTTCCAGGCCATGGGGGCCAAGATCCCCAAGGGCGTCCTGCTGTTCGGCCCTCCGGGGACGGGCAAGACGCTCCTCGCCCGGGCGGTGGCGGGCGAGGCCGGTGTCCCGTTCTTCTCCATCTCGGGGTCCGACTTCGTCGAGATGTTCGTGGGCGTGGGCGCCAGCCGGGTGCGCGACCTGTTCGTCCAGGCCAAGGCCAGCGCGCCGGCGATCGTCTTCGTCGACGAGATCGACGCGGTGGGCCGCCACCGCGGCGCCGGCCTGGGCGGCGGCCACGACGAGCGGGAGCAGACCCTCAACCAGCTGCTGGTCGAGATGGACGGCTTCGACACGTCCGCCGGCGTCATCCTCATCGCCGCCACCAACCGGCCCGACATCCTCGACCCCGCCCTCCTGCGCCCGGGCCGCTTCGACCGCCAGATCGTCGTCGACCGCCCCGACCTGGAGGGGCGGCGGGCCATCCTGAACGTCCACGCCAAGGGGAAGCCCCTGGCCAAGGGGGTCGACGTCGACGTGCTGGCCCGCCGCACGCCCGGTTTCACGGGGGCCGACCTGGCCAACCTGATGAACGAGGCCGCCCTCCTCACCGCCCGCCGGGGCTTCAAGGAGATCGGGATGCCCCAGCTCGAGGAGGCCATCGACCGCGTCATCGCCGGCCCTGAGCGCAAGTCGAGGCTGATCTCCGACGAGGAGAAGCGGGTCATCGCCTACCACGAGGGCGGCCACGCCCTGGTGGGCCACGCCCTCCCCCACGCCGACCCAATCCACAAGATCTCGATCATCGCCCGCGGCCGGGCGCTGGGCTGGACCCTCGCCCTCCCCACCGAGGACAAGTACCTGGTGAGCCGCTCGCAGCTCCGCGACCAGCTGGCCATGCTCCTGGGCGGGCGCTCGGCCGAGGAGCTCATCTTCCAGGACCCCACCACCGGCGCCCAGAACGACATCGAGAAGGCGACCCAGATCGCCCGGGCCATGGTCACCGAGTACGGGATGAGCGACGAGCTCGGGCCCCAGCAGCTGGGGCACGCCAACGGCGAGGTGTTCCTGGGGCGTGACATCGGCCACCAGCCCAACTACTCCGACCAGGTCGCCGCCCACATCGACGCCGAGGTGCGCCGGCTCATCGACGAGGCCCACGAGCGGGCCCTCGACATCCTGGTCACCCACCGCCCGACCCTCGACCGTCTGGCCGAGGCCCTCATCGCCAAGGAGACGCTCGACACCCCCGAGGTGATGGAGATCTTCGCCGAGGTGCCGCGGGGCGCCGGCCGTGCGGCCGGCGGCGCCGGCTCCCGACGGGTGCGGCCTCTGCCCACCAACTGAGGGTCGCGGTGGGCGTCGACCGGGGGCGGCTCGAGAAGGCCGTCCGGGAGATCCTCGAGGCGGTCGGCGAGGACCCCGACCGCGACGGCCTGGAGCGCACGCCCGAGCGGGTCGCCGCCCTGTACGAGGAGCTCCTGGCCGGTCTGCACGAGCCGTCCGACGAGCACCTCTCGGTGACCTTCGCCGCCGAGCACGACGAGATGGTCATGGTACGGGACATCCCGCTGGCGTCCCTCTGCGAGCACCACCTCATCCCGTTCGTGGGTAAGGCCCACGTCGCCTACATCCCGAACGCCGAAGGCCGCATCACAGGGCTGTCCAAGCTGGTCCGGCTCGTCGGCGCCTACGCCCGCCGCCTGCAGGTGCAGGAGCGGCTCACCACCCAGATCGCCGACGAGATCGACCGCAGCCTGCAGCCCCGGGGCGTGCTGGTGGTGGTCGAGGCCGAGCACCTGTGCATGACCATGCGGGGGGTGCGCACGCCGGGCACCCTCGCCGTCACCTCGGCCGTCCGGGGCCAGTTCCGCGACGACGCCGCCACCCGGGCCGAGGCGATGGACTTCATCCACGGGCGGTAGCGGCACGAGATGCTTCGGGGAACGCTGAAGCTCACTCTGTGACCGTGAGCGGGCCCAGAACGGGTGCCGGTACCATGCAGCCGTGCCGCTCGTCATGGGCGTCCTGAACGTCACGCCCGACTCCTTCTCCGACGGGGGCGCGTGGTTCGACGCCGACGCGGCGGTGGCACACGGCCTCGAGATGGTCGCCGAGGGGGCGGACATCGTCGACGTGGGCGGGGAGAGCACGCGTCCGGGCGCCGCGCCGGTGGACGAGGCGGAGGAGTTGCGCCGGGTCCTCCCGGTGATCGAGGCCCTGGTGCCCCACGTGCGGGTCTCGGTCGACACCCGCAAGGCGTCGGTGGCCGAGGCCGCCCTCGGGGCGGGCGCCACCCTGGTCAACGACGTGTCGGCGTCGCTGTGGCAGGTGGCGGCCGACGGCGGCGCCGGGTGGGTCGCCATGCACATGCGGGGCGAGCCGGCGACCATGCAGGCCGACCCTCGCTACGACGACGTGGTGGGGGAGGTCCGGGACTTCCTGGTCGACCGGGCGGCCCGGGCGAGGGAGGCGGGCGTCGCCGAGGTGTGGGTCGATCCCGGCATCGGGTTCGGCAAGACGGTGGACCACAACCTGCTCCTCCTGCGCCACCTGCGGGCCCTCGTGGCCGCCGGCTACCCGGTGGTGGTGGGCACCAGCCGCAAGTCGTTCCTCGGGCGCCTGGCCGGGCGGGGGGCCGACCTTCCCCCCGACGACCGCCTGGAAGGGTCGCTCGCCACCGCCGCCTGGGCCCTCACCCAGGGGGCGTCGATGGTGCGGGCCCACGACGTCCGCCCCACCGCCCACCTGGCCCGCCTGGTCGCCACCGAGAGCGTCGTGTCGTGAGGGGGAAGTGGGCGGCGGGGATCGTCCCCCGGAACTTCGCCTGGATCATCAAGGACCGCTTGGCGGTGAGCGAGCGGCCCGGCGGCTACGCCCGGTCGCACCGGCCGGTGCGCCGTCAGGAGGAGATCATCTGGATCCGCGAGCAGGGCTTCACCCGGGTGGTGTCGCTGCTGGCGTCGCCCCACAACCTGCATGCCTACGACGAGCTCGGGGTCGACTGGGAGCACATCCCGTTCGGCAACAACGACAACGTCCGCGACGTGGCGGCCCAGGTGCTTCCCAAGCTGCGGGACTGGCTGGCGTCGGGGGAGAAGGTGCTGGTGCACCAGGAGGAGCTGGGGGACCGGGTGCAGGGGCTGGCCGGCGGCTACCTGGTGTTCGCCGGGCTCGTCTCCGACCCCGCCCAGGCCATCGCCATCGTCGAGCAGATCAACCAGCGCCAGATGGGACCGCCCGGCCGAGAGCTGGTGGCGGCGGCGGCCGAGCTGGCCGCCGAGCGCGGCGGAGGGTGACTCCCCCCACCGCAGGCCACCAGGGCACGCGGTGACCGACCGCATCGAGCTGCGGGGCCTGCGGGTGCTGGCCGTCTGCGGGGCCCTGCCCGAGGAGCGGGAGCGGGCACAGCCGTTCGCGGTCGACCTCGACGTGTCCGTGGACCTGGCCCCGGCCGGGCGCAGCGACCAGCTGGCCGACACCGTCGACTACGGCGCGCTGGCCCGGGCCGTCGCCCGGGTGGCGGCCGAGGACCGCTTCACCCTCATGGAGCGGCTGGCCGAGCGCATCGCCGAGGAAGTGGGTGCCGACGCCCGGGTGGAGTCGGTGACGGTGGCGGTCCACAAGCTCCGCCCGCCGGTGCCGGTGGACCTGGCCTCCGCCGGGGTGCGGGTCACCCGCCGACGGGCGCCCGGAGGGCAGGCCCGTCGGGACGAGGGATGAGCGCGCCGAAGGCGCACGACGCCGCTCCGGGGGGTGGACGGGGGGCGGAGCCCCCCGTCGGCGGAGCGAAGCGACGGGCCTTCCTCTCTCTCGGGTCCAACGTCGGCGACCGGTGGCGGTATCTGCAGGACGCCGTCGCCGCCCTCCCGGACGTGGTGGCCGTCTCGCCCGTCTACGAGACCGAGCCGGTCGGCGGCCCCCCGGGGCAGGGGCCGTTCCTCAACCTGGTCGTCGAGCTCGACACCGACCTCTCTCCCCGCGAGCTGCTCGAGGTGGCGCGCCGGCTCGAGGCGGCCGCCGGCCGCCGGAGGGTCGAGCACCACGGTCCCCGGACGCTCGACGTGGACGTGCTCCTCGTGGGCGACCTGGTTGTCGACGAGCCCGACCTCGCCGTCCCCCACCCCCGCATGTCCGAGCGCCGGTTCGTCCTGCGGCCGCTGGCCGATCTGGCGCCCGAGCTGGTCCCGGCGGGCACCGAGGACCGGGCGGCCGGGGCGGTGCGGCGGGTGGGTAGCCTGTAGGAGCGTGCTGTTCTCTCGGGCCGACCGGCCGAGGAGGACTGCGTAGCCGCTGGTCGGCGCTCGGGCCGAAGGCCCGACTTGGGTGGATCAGCACGCTCCTAGGACGAACGGCACCCCTTCGGGGGCCGGAACGTGGAGGACGCCGTGCCCGCAGTGCGTGTGATCGGACCCGGCCGGGCCGGCCTGTCCCTGGCCCGGGCCCTCGAGGCGGTGGGGTGGGACGCCAAGCGCCCCCTGGGCCGCCACGACGACATCGCCGGGGCGGCGGAGGGGGTCGACCTGCTGGTCATCGCCACGCCCGACGGCGCCGTCGAGGCGGTGGCCGCCGGCGTCCGCCCGGTGCCGACCACGGCCGTCGCCCACCTGGCCGGCTCGCTGGGCCCCGACGTCCTCGCGCCGCACCCCCGGCGCGCCGCCATCCACCCGCTGGTGCCGTTGCCCGACCCGGTGACGGGCGCCGCCCGGCTCGTCTCCGGCGCCTGGTTCGCGGTCGCCGGCGACGGGCTCGCCCAAGCGGTGGTCGAGGCCTTGGGAGGGCGGGCCGTCAGCGTCTCCGACGAGCACCGGGCGCTGCACCACGCCGCCGCCGTCATCGCCGCCAACCACCTGGTCGCCCTCATGGGGCAGGTGGAGCGGATCGCCGCGGTCACGGGCGTCCCCCTCGAGGCCTATCTCGGGCTGGCCCGGGCGGCGTTGGGCGACGTGGCCCAAGCGGGGCCGGCGGCGGCGCTCACCGGGCCGGTCGCCCGCGGCGACACCGCCACCGTCCGCCGCCACCTGGCCGCCCTGCACCCCTCCGAGCGCCCGGCCTATGCCGCCCTGGCGGCGGCGGCCGGCCGGCTGGTCGGGGAGCGGCCCGCCCGCCCCTACCAGCCCCCCGCCCTCCTGGAGCGGGGCGCCGACCTGCGCGCCGTCCTCGACCAGGCCCGCTCGGTCGGGCTGGCGGTGGGCCTGGTACCCACCATGGGGGCGCTGCACGAGGGCCACCTCTCGCTCGTCCGCCGTTCGGCCGCCGAGCGCGACCTGACCGCGGTCAGCATCTTCGTGAACCCCCTCCAGTTCGGCCCCGGGGAGGACCTGGCCACCTACCCTCGGGACCTCGAGGGCGACCTGCGGCTGGCGGCCGGCGCCGGGGCCGATCTGGTCTTCGCCCCGACGGTCGCCGAGATGTACCCGGGGCCGACGACGACCACGGTGGCGGTGGACGGCCCCGTCGACGTGCTGGAGGGGGCGAGCCGTCCGGGCCACTTCGCCGGGGTGGCCACCGTGGTGACCAAGCTGTTCAACCTGGCCGGCCCGTGCCGCGCCTACTTCGGGGAGAAGGACTGGCAGCAGCTGGTCGTCGTCCGCCGGCTGGTGCGCGACCTCGACTTCCCCGTCGACGTCGTCGGGTGCCCGACCGTCCGTGAGGCCGATGGCCTGGCCTGCTCCAGCCGAAACGTCCGCCTGAGCCCCGAGGAGCGCCGGGCGGCGACCGTGCTCCACCGGGCCCTCACCGACGCCGCCGCCCTGGTGGAGGCGGGGGAGCGGGACCCCGACGCGGTCAGGCGGCGCCTCGCCGACGTCGTCGCCTCCGAGCCGCTGGTGCGGCTGGACTACGCCGAGGTCAGGCGGGCCGCCGACCTGGCGCCCGTCGACACTCTCGAGGGCGAGCTGCGGCTGCTGGTGGCCGCCCGGGTGGGCGCCACCCGCCTGATCGACAACGTGGGGGTAACCGTCCCTGTCGAACCGGCGGTGGTTTCGGCTGCTGGGGCGAAGAAGGTCACCGCCGGTTCGCAGGGGGGCGGTTGATGCGCCGGCGTATGCTCAAGAGCAAGCTCCACCGGGCCGTCGTGACCGCCACCGACGTGGACTACGAGGGCTCGATCTCGGTAGACCCCTCGCTCATGCGGCGGGCCGACATCCGGGAGTGGGAGCAGGTCGCGGTGCTCGACGTCGACAACGGCGCCCGCTTCGAGACCTACGCCGTCGCCGGCGAGCCCGG
The DNA here is from genome assembly GCA_036260255.1 of Acidimicrobiales bacterium. Lineage (GTDB taxonomy): Bacteria > Actinomycetota > Acidimicrobiia > Acidimicrobiales > AC-14 > DASZJY01. Next base: position 25,408 of record DATAAF010000026.1, read on the forward strand.
CCAACTGCGGGTCAACGGCGCCGCCGCCCACCTGGTCGACGTCGGGCACCGGGTCATCGTGCTCACGTATGTCGATCTCGAGGAGGGCGAGGTGGACGGGTTCGCCCCAACGGTCGTCGTGCTCGACGGGAAGCCGGCGTGAACGAGGGCGCACCCCTCGACCTGCTGGTCCTGGGCAGCGGCGTGGCCGGCCTGTCCGCCGCAGTGCGGGCGGCGTCGGTGCTCGGGTTGCGCGTCGGCGTCCTCACCAAGGGCACCCTGGCCCAGTCGGCCACCAGCTGGGCCCAGGGCGGCGTGGCCGCCGCCGTCGGGGGCGACCCCGACTCCGCCGACCTCCACCTGGCCGACACCCTCGCCGCCGGCGCCGGGCTCTGCGACGTCGACGCCGTCCGGGTGCTGGTGAACGAGGGCCCGGCCCGGGTCAACGACCTCATCGCCCTGGGAGCGGAGTTCGACCGGGACCCCAACGGCGTCCTGGCCCTCGCCCGGGAGGGCGGCCATTCGGTCCCCCGCGTGGTGCACGCCGGCGGGGCCGCCACCGGCGCCGAGATCGAGCGGGCCCTCGTGGCGGCGGTGGAGGTGACGGCGGCGGCCGTGCTCCAGCGGGAGTTCGCCGCCGACCTGCTGGTGGAGGACGGGGAGTGCCGTGGTGCCTTCGCCGTCGACCCGAACGGGCGACACCACGAGGTGAGGGCGCGCCACGTCCTGCTGGCCACCGGCGGGGCGGGACAGCTCTACGCCGTCACCACCAACCCCGAGCAGGCGACGGGCGACGGGGTGGCCATGGCCCTCCGGGCGGGCGTCGCGGTGGCCGACCTCGAGTTCGTCCAGTTCCACCCGACCGCCCTTCACCACCCCCAGATGCCCCGGCCCCTCCTCTCCGAGGCCCTGCGCGGCCACGGGGCCCTGCTGCGCGACGCGCGGGGCGAGCGCTTTGTCGACGAGCTGGCCTCCCGGGATGTCGTCTCCCGGGCCATGACAACCCGGATGCTCGAGCAGGTCGTCGACCACCTGTGGCTGGACGCCACCCCCCTCGAGCGGTTCGACGAGCGCTTCCCCACCATCGCCGCCGCCGTCCGGCGGGCCGGGCTCGACCCCGCCACCGACTGGCTCCCGATCGCCCCCGCCGCCCACTACCTCATCGGGGGCGTGCTCACCGACCTGGACGGCGCCACGACACTCCCGCGCCTGTGGGCGGCCGGCGAGGTCGCCTGCACCGGCGTCCACGGGGCCAACCGGCTGGCGTCCAACTCGCTCCTGGAGGGGATGGTGTTCGCCGCCCGGGCGGTCGAGGCCATCGCCGCGGGCAAGGAGGGCCCGGACGCGACGGGCGCCCTGCGGGCGGCGCAGCGGGAGCCGCTGCGCGTCCCCGAGATCGGCGGCTGGTTCGCGTTCGCCCCCGCCCCTCCCCCGGTGGCCAAGCGCCGGGAGGCGCTCCAGCAGGCCATGAGCCTCCACGCCGGGGTGGTGCGCGACGGCGAGTCGCTGGCCCGGGCCGCGGCTGCGGCGGCCGAGGTCCTGTCCTGGCCCGACACCCGCCATCCCGAGGGCTGGGAGCTGCGCAACCTGGCCGAGGTGGGACGGGCCGTCTGCGTCGCCGCCGCCGCCCGGGAGGAGACGCGCGGGTGCCACACCCGCACCGACTTCCCCGACACGGAGCCGGCGCTCGCCCGCCGGCTGGTCATCCGTTGAGCCCGCTCGACCCGCCGCTCGCCGCCGTCCGGGAGGTGGTGGCCCGGGCCCTGGCCGAGGACCTCGGTCCCCTCGGCGACCTCACCGCCGCCCTGGTGCCCACGGACGCCACCGCCGTCGCCGACCTGGTGCCGCGCGCCCCCGGCGTCCTGGCCGGGCGGCTGGGCGCCATCGAGGCCTTCGCCCAGGTGGACTCCTCCCTCGCAGTGCGCTGGCACGCCCACGACGGCGACTCTGTGGCGGCCGGCGTCCCCGTCGGCGAGGTGGCGGGCGCGCTGCCCTCGATTCTCACCGCCGAGCGGACCGCCTTGAACCTCCTCGGCCACTTGTCGGGCATCGCCACGCTCACGCGCCGCTACGTCGACCGTGCCGCGCCGGCGCGCATCCGCGACACGCGCAAGACCACACCCGGGCTGCGGGCCCTCGAGAAGGCGGCGGTGAGGGCGGGCGGCGGCGTGAACCACCGGGGCTCGCTGTCCGACGGCGTGCTCGTGAAGGACAACCACCTGGCCGGACTGTCGGTGTCCGAGGCGGTGTTGCTGGCCCGCCGTCTCTGGCCCGGACGAGCCGTCCAGGTGGAGTGCGACACGGCCGAGCAGGTGAAGGAGGCGGTCGTCGTCGGCGCCGACCTCGTGCTGCTCGACAACATGACGCCCGAGCAGGTGGCGGGCTGCGTCGAGGCGGTAGGGGGCCGCTGCCTCCTGGAGGTCTCCGGTGGCGTGACCCTGGAGACGGTGTCCGCCTACGCCGCCGCCGGTGCCGACCTGATCTCGGTGGGCGCCATCACCCACTCGGCGCCGGTGCTCGACATCGGCCTCGACGTCCGCCCCGGCTGAGCCCGCGCCATGCTCCTCGCCGTCGACGCCGGCAACACCCAGACGGTCATCGGCCTCTACGAGGGCCCCGAGCTGGTGAGCCACTGGCGCATCGCCACCAACGCCGAGCGCAGTTCCGACGAGCACGGCCTCCTGATCGGCCAGTTCCTGGGCCAGTACGGCGCGGGCTTCGACAAGGTGACGGGGATGGTGGTGTCGTCGACGGTCCCCCGGCTCAACGTCGTCCTCCAGGAGATGGCCGACCGCTACCTGGACGTCCCCCCGGTGGTGCTGGGCCCGGGCACCCGGACGGGAATGCCCATCCTCTACGACAACCCGAAGGAGGTGGGCGCCGACCGGATCGCCAACGCCATCGGCGCCTTCGACCTTCACGGCGGGCCGACGATCGTCGTGGACTTCGGGACGGCGACGACGGTGGACGCCACCTCGGCCAGGGGGGAGTACCTGGGCGGTGCCATCCTCCCCGGCGTGGAGATCAGCCTCGACGCCCTCTTCGAGCGGGCCGCCGCCCTCTCTCGTGTGCGGCTGGTGGAGCCCCGGCGGGTCATCGGCAAGAGCACGGTCGAGTCGATCCAGTCGGGGGCGATCTTCGGCTTCGCCGGGGCGGTCGACGGCCTGTGCCGGCGGTTCGAGGTGGAGCTGGGCCGCTGCACGGTGATCTCGACCGGCGGACTGGGCGCCCTCATCGCGCCCTACTCCGAGTGCATCCAGCGCCACGAGCCATGGCTCACCCTCCACGGCCTCCGCCTGGTGTTGGAGCGCAACCTTCCATGACGGCGCCGGCGGGGGAGGGGCCCCGCCCTGGCGAGGAGGGCGGGGTTGGGGCCCCGCCCGGGGAAGGAAGCATGACGGCGCCGGCGGGGGAGGGGCCCCGCCCTGGCGAGGAGGGCGGGGTTGGGGCCCCGCCCGGGGAAGGAAGCCCAGTGCCGTACCGGTTCGAGCGGACCGCCTCGGCGGCCGACCTCCACCACCGCCACGGCGGGCTCGCCCCGGGCACCGAGACCGGCGAGGTCGTGTCGGTCGCCGGCCGGCTCATGCTGCGGCGGGTCCAGGGGAAGGTGGCGTTCGGCACGCTCGCCGACTCGAGCGGGCGGATCCAGCTCTTCGCCCGGGTGGACCAGACGCCCCGCTTCGACGACTTCTGCGCCCTGAACCTGGGCGACTGGGTGGGGGTCAGCGGCGAGGTCCTGACCACCCGCCGGGGTGAGCTGTCGGTGCGGGTGGACGACTGGGTGGTGCTCGCCCCCGCCCGGCGCCAGTTCCCCGACAAGTGGCACGGGCTGGCCGATGTCGACACGCGCTACCGCCAGCGCTACGTCGACCTGTGGGCGAGCGACGACACCCGCCACGCCCTGCTGGTGCGGAGCGTCCTGGTGAGCCGGCTCCGCCGGTTCCTCGAGGACCGGGGGTTCCTGGAGGTGGAGACGCCGGTGCTCCATCCCGTGCCGGGGGGTGCCCTGGCCCGGCCCTTCGTCACCCACCACGAGGCGCTGGACATGGACCTCTACCTGCGCATCGCCCCCGAGCTGTACCTGAAGCGCCTGGTGGTCGGCGGCTACGAGCGGGTGTTCGAGATCGGCCGGGTGTTCCGCAACGAGGGCATCTCGCCCCGCCACAACCCCGAGTTCACGATGCTCGAGCTGTACCAGGCCTACGCCGACTACGGGGACCTCATGGTCCTCACCGAGGAGCTGGTGGCCCGGCTGGCGCTCGAGCTGTGCGGGGGCACGCGGCTCGGCTACGGCGAGGGCGAGCTCGACCTGGCGCCCCCCTGGCGGCGGGCGACCCTCACCGAGCTGGTCGCCGAGAACACCGGGATGGAGCTGGACGTGGGCATGCCGGCGGACGAGCTGCGGCGGGCGGCCGACCGGCTCGGGCTGGCGACCGACCGTCGTTGGGGACCGGGCAAGCTGCTCCTCGAGATCTACGAGAAGACCACGGAGCACCGGCTCTGGGACCCCGTGTTCGTCCTCGACTACCCGACGGAGGTCTCCCCGCTGGCCCGCGGCCACCGCAGCCGGCCCGGGTACGTCGAGCGGTTCGAGGCGATCCTGGCCGGCCGGGAACTGGCCAACGCCTTCAGCGAGCTCGTCGACCCCGACGAGCAACGGGCCCGGTTCGAGGCCCAGGCGGCCGAGCGCCTGGGCGGCGACACCGAGGCCATGGTCGTCGACGAGGACTACCTCCGGGCCCTGGAGTACGGCATGCCCCCGACCGCCGGGCTGGGGATCGGGATCGACCGCCTGGCCATGCTCTTCGCCGACGCCGCCAACATCCGCGACGTCATAGCCTTCCCCACCCTCCGGCCCGAGCCCGGGGAGTAGGCGCCCTCAGCCGGCGGGGGCGGGGACGCCGGCGATGAGGTGCCCGGCCAGGGCGCCCAGCACCTCGGCGACCTTGCGGGCGTGGGGCCCTTCGCCGCACGCGCCGGTGAGGCGGTCGAGCTCGACGTCGGCCTCGGCGGCGTAGCGTCGGGCCACCTCGAGGGCCGAAGCGACCGCCCCGTCGGCCCGGACCAGGGCCCGGGCCTCCTCGACGGCGGCGGCGTCGACCGGGCCGCCGAGCAGGCGGCGCAGGGCCTGGCCGGCCTCCTCGTGGGCGAGGGCGCGGATGACCGGGAGGGTGTAGACGCCCTCGACCAGGTCGTTCCCGGCCGGCTTGCCCAGCTGCTCCTCGGTGGCCACCACGTCGAGGATGTCGTCCACGATCTGGAACACCATGCCGACCCGCTGCCCGTAGGTGGTGAGGGCTTCGATGGCGGGCCGGGGCGCCCCCGCGGTCAGCCCCCCGATCCGGCAGGCGGTGGCCATGAGGGCGGCGGTCTTGCCGGCGATGGACGAGAGATAGGCGTCCTCGGTGCGGTCGACGTCGAAGGTCTGGGAGAGCTCGAGCACCTGGCCCTCGCAGAGCCGGCCGATGGTGGCGGCCAGGAGGCCGGCGACCTCGGTGCCGAGGGACGCGGCGATCTCGGACGCCCGGGCCAGGAGGAAGTCGCCGGCCAGGATGGCGACCAGGTTGCCCCACCGGGCGTTGACGCTCTCCACGTTGCGGCGGGTGCGGGCCTCGTCCATCACGTCGTCGTGGTAGAGCGAGCCCAGGTGCACCAGCTCCACCGCGCAGGCGCCCATCACCACGTCGTCGGAGGCGGGGCCGCCGTCGAGCTGGCCGGCGCAGAGGGCCAGGGCGGGCCGGAGGCGCTTCCCGCCCGCCGGGATCAGGTGCCCGGCGACCTGGCTGAGGAAGGGGTCGTCGGCCAGGACCGCCCGCCGGAGGGCCGCCTCCACCCGGGCCAGGTCGGCCTCGAGGTGGGGGAGGGCGAGCAGCGGGGCCACGCTGACCACCCCGAGAAGCTACGTCAAGCCGCTCCGTTGTCAGGAATCGAGGCGGAGGTGCCGATGTTCATACAAGTGACGAGTGGCGGCGGTCCGCGTTCTGGGAGGCCGGCGGGGCAGGCGCCCCGCCGGCACCGGCGGGCGTGGTGCGAAGCACCCGGGTGCCCGCCGGCAGCAACAGAGTGACTGCGTGTTACATCTACCGGCCCCCCCGGTAGACTTGCGCCACGGACCCCAACCGAAAGGGAGGGAGGGTTCCCTTGTTCGAGCGATTCACGGACCGGGCTCGCAGGGTCGTCGTCTTGGCCCAGGAAGAGGCCCGGCTCCTCAACCACAACTACATCGGCACCGAGCACATCCTCCTCGGCCTGATCCACGAGGGCGAGGGGGTGGCGGCCAAGGCGCTCGAGCAGCTCGGGATCTCCCTCGAGGCCGTCCGCACGCAGGTCGAGGAGATCATCGGCCACGGCGGCTCGTCGCCCAGCGGCCACATCCCCTTCACGCCGCGCGCCAAGAAGGTCCTCGAGCTCTCGCTGCGCGAGGCGCTCCAGCTCGGTCACAACTACATCGGCACCGAGCACATCCTCCTCGGGCTCATCCGGGAGGGTGAGGGGGTGGCCGCCCAGGTCCTCGTCAAGCTGGGGGCCGACCTGAGCCGCGTGCGCCAGCAGGTCATCCAGCTCCTGTCCGGCTACGCCGGCAAGGACCCGGCAACGAGCGGCGGTCCCAGCGGCGAGTCCGCCCCCACCGGCTCTCTGGTCCTCGACCAGTTCGGGCGCAACCTCACCCAGCTGGCCCGGGAGAAGAAGCTCGACCCGGTCATCGGGCGCGAGCGGGAGATCGAGCGGGTCATGCAGGTCCTCTCCCGCCGCACCAAGAACAACCCCGTCCTCATCGGAGAGCCCGGCGTGGGCAAGACCGCCATCGTCGAGGGCTTCTCCCAGCGCATCGTCGCCAACGACGTCCCCGAGACGCTCAAGGGCAAGCAGCTCTACACCCTGGACCTGGGTGCCCTCGTCGCCGGCTCCCGCTACCGCGGCGACTTCGAGGAGCGCCTGAAGAAGGTCCTCAAGGAGATCCGCACCCGCGGCGACATCATCCTGTTCATCGACGAGCTCCACACCCTGGTCGGCGCGGGAGCCGCCGAGGGGGCCATCGACGCCGCCTCCATCCTCAAGCCCATGCTGGCCCGGGGCGAGCTCCAGACCATCGGCGCCACCACGCTCGACGAGTACCGAAAGCACCTCGAGAAGGACGCCGCCCTCGAGCGCCGGTTCCAGCCCATCAAGGTCGAGGAGCCGACGGTCACCCACACCATCGAGATCCTGAAGGGCATCCGCGACCGCTACGAGGCGCACCACCGGGTCACCATCACCGACCAGGCCATCGTCGCCGCCGCCAACCTGTCCGACCGCTACATCTCCGACCGCCACCTCCCCGACAAGGCCATCGACCTCATCGACGAGGCCGGTAGCCGCATGGTCATGCGCCGCATGAAGACGCCGGCCGACTACAAGGAGCTCGAGGCCGAGCTCGTCCAGGTCCGCCGGGAGAAGGACACCGCCATCGAGAACCAGAAGTTCGAGCAGGCGGCCAAGCTCCGTGACCGGGAGAAGACCCTTCTCGACCGCCGGGCGGCCAAGGAGTCGGAGTGGAAGGCCGAGGGCATCGACCTCTTCGACGAGGTCGACGAGGAGGCCATCGCCGAGGTCCTGGCCCTCTGGACGGGCATCCCCGTCTACAAGCTCACTGAGGAGGAGACGGCCAAGCTCCTCCGCATGGAGGACGAGCTTCACAAGCGGGTCATCGGCCAGGAGTCGGCCATCCACGCCGTCTCCCAGGCGATCCGCCGCACCCGCGCCGGCCTCAAGGACCCCAAGCGCCCCAGCGGCTCGTTCATCTTCCTCGGCCCCTCGGGCGTGGGAAAGACCGAGCTGGCCAAGACGCTGGCCGAGTTCCTCTTCGGCGACGAGAGCCACCTCATCCAGCTCGACATGTCGGAGTACATGGAGAAGCACACGGTCAGCCGCCTGGTGGGCTCGCCCCCCGGCTACGTGGGCTACGAGGAGGGCGGCCAGCTCACCGAGGCGGTGCGGCGCAAGCCGTTCTCGGTCGTGCTCTTCGACGAGATCGAGAAGGCCCACCCGGACGTCTTCAACGCCCTGCTCCAGATCCTGGAGGACGGGCGCCTCACCGACGCCCAGGGCCGCACGGTGGACTTCAAGAACACCGTGCTGATCATGACGTCGAACCTGGGGACGGCCGACCTGCGCAAGGCGGCCATCGGCTTCCAGAAGTCGAGCCAGGCGGTCACCTACGAGAAGATGAAGGAGAAGGTCCAGGAGGCGCTCAAGCAGCACTTCCGGCCCGAGTTCCTGAACCGCATCGACGAGACGATCGTCTTCCACGAGCTCACCCAGGAAGAGGTCACCCAGATCGTCGACCTCATGACCCGCCGGGTGCGCGAGCAGCTGGAGAGCCAGGGCCTGGCCCTGGAGCTGACGCCGGCGGCCAAGGCGCTGCTGGCCAAGAAGGGCTACGACCCCACCCTGGGTGCCCGCCCGTTGCGCCGGGCGATCCAGCGGGAGGTCGAGGACCCGCTCTCCGAGCGCATCCTCTGGAAGGAGTTCCGGGCGGGCGAGACCGTCGTCGTCGACGCCGAGGACGACGCCATCGTCTTCCGCTCGATCGAGGGCATCGAGCCGCCCCCGGTGGAG
>DATAAF010000027.1:0-10872 GCA_036260255.1 Acidimicrobiales bacterium
GGATCCGTGGGTTGCGTTCGTGCGACGGGCGCCCGCTCAGGAGGCGCAGGCGACGCTCGGACTGCACTGCGCCGGGTTCCCGTTCCCGAACGCCCGATTGCCGCCCCCGTCGACCACCCCGGCGACCGCTTCGATCCCGAGGTCGCCGTTGTAGGCGCCGACGTTCCCGACGACGGTCGTGGACGGCGAGTCGATGTCGATGCCGTCGTCGGCGTTCTGCACCGATTGGTTGCCCTGGAGCGTCGTCATGGTCGCCCCCGGGCTCACGTTGATGCCGTCGGTGTTGCCGGTCAGCTGGTTGTTGGCGATCACCGAGCCCCCGCTGTTGCCGGAGGCGAAGACCCCGGCCCCCCGCCCGATCCCCACGATCCGGTTGCTCACTACCTGGGTCGACTGAGCGGCGAACAGCCCGATGGTGGGGAACTGCTGGTCCGGACGCCCGGTACCGCTCACGCTGTTGCCCTCGATGCGGTTGTTCACCCATCGACGGGGGGAGCTGGGACCCCCGACGTTGATGCCGTTGCCGCGATTGTCGGTCAGGGCGTTTCCCGACACCCGGTTCTCGTCGCCGTTGACGGCGATTCCGGTGGCGTGGTTGGCCCCGATCCTGTTGCTGAAGATGTTGTTCCGATCGGCCGTGGTCGCGGAGCCACCGCGAAGCTCGATGCCCAGGAAGGTGTTGGCCAGGATGTCGTTGCCCGACACCGTGTTGCCGTCCCCGGTAAGCGTCAGGCCGCTGTTCTGGTTATTGCGGACGACGTTGGTCTGGAACGCGTGACCGTCCCCCTGGAGCCAGACCGCCGGGCCGTTGGCCCCCGTGCTGGCCTCGATGGTGTTGTCGTGGATGAAGTTGTTGTTGGACGCGGCGCCGGTCGACTGAAGGAACTGGGTGAGGATGCCCTGCCCGTTGTTCACCAGTTGCAGGAAGGAGAGTTGGTTCCCGTTGGCATTTGCCTGCGTGGTGGCGCCGATGGTGAACGCCCGTATGGTTCCGTTCGTCACCGTCACGCCCGTGCGGCCGAAGAGGATGTTCACGCCCGAATAGATCTGGTTGGGCGACGGTCGAACGTTCGGGCCGGGCCCCGTGATCGTATGTCCGTTGAGGTTCAGGGTGATGTTCGACGCGCCGATGAACAGGCCGTCGCCTGGGCAGGTCATGTCGCCCGTGAGGGTGGTGTCCTGTGTGATCGTCGAACCGCAAGCGGGTACCACCGCGTGCGCCGGCGAGGCGCTGAGCAATCCGACACTCGGAACGATCAGGGCCACCACCATTGCTGCCCGCGTCGATTGCCTCCGCTCGCTCAGAGCCACTGTCCGCCTTCTTGCGCCGGGCCCACCGCCCGGGGCGGAAATACGCCCGAGGACTCGTGCCGCACCCGCGGCGAGATACAGCCGGTTCGAGACCCGCCTCATCATTCCCCCGTTCTCGTCGCGCCGATCTTTCGACGACACGCAGTTCGCCTTTCGGACACGACCATGATCCTCGGGAGCGGGACGGAGTGGAATAGACAAACTTGGACAAGCGTCATTTGCGTGGTGAGACTGGGCACGCTGAGGACGGCAGGGGGACGGCGATGGCGAGCGAGCGTGAAACGGGGTTCGGTCGGAGGTTGCAGGCCTGGCGGCACGACCACCGCCTCACTCAACGTCAGCTCGGCGAGGCACTCGGGTACGACGTCACCTACATCGCCAAGATCGAGGGTGGCGCACGACCTCCGTCGCGAGCCTTCCTTGCCCGCCTGGCCCAGCTCCGATACGCCACGGAAGGAATGCTCCCTCCTCCCACCGTCGGCGTCGACGGAGGACCGGCTGTGCCGCAGGCCGAGCGGCTGAACGATCTGCTGCCACTGTCCGACGGGAAGCGGGTCTCGCCGCGGCGTCAGCTGCACGGCCGCCTCCAGGAGATGCAGCGCTGCCTCGACCTCCTGGCTGTTGCTCGCGCAGAAGGGTCGGGCGTCCTACAGGTGGTCATCGGCGAGCAAGGCATCGGGAAGACGGCGTTCGTCGCCGACCTCGCGTCGAAGGCGGCCAGGATCGGATTCGCCGTCGTGGCCGGCGCCGACCGCCGGGACCTCGCCGCGCTCGAGCTTCCCGTTGGCATACGCGTCGACGTCCCCATCGGGCGCGCCCTCTCCTTCGGCGAGGCCGAGTGGGACGCTCTCGAAGAAGTGCGCCTGTCGCGCTTGATGGAGGAGCTGCGAAGTCGCGCCCTTCGGCAGCCGCTTCTCGTCATCGTCGAGAACCTGCACGATGCGCTGCCCTCCGTGCTGTCGGCGCTCGAGCGCATCGCTCGGCTGGACGCGCCACTGACGGTCGTCGGTACCGCTCGCCCGATTCCCCCTCACAGTCCGTTGGCCGAGCGCTTCGACCGTCTCACCGAGCACGCTCACCTCGAGCACCTCCGACCGCTCTCAGGGCAGGCCATCGAGGCCATGACACGGGAAGCCGCGTTCGCCCTCTCACCGGCTGAGCTCGCCGCCCTGGCCCATGTCGTGTTCGAGTGCACGGCGGGCAACCCCTACCGAGCTGTGGTCCTCCTCCGGCTCCACGTCGATGGCGACGGCGGGTGGATGGCCGGCCACGGCCTGGAGGACGTCTGGCGCGACGGCAAGCTGACGGCGATCGAGCTCGCCAAGAAGCGCCTGGCCCGCCTGCCGCGCGCCGCCCTCGCCGCGCTCCAGTGTGCCGCCCTGGTCGGGATGACGTCCGACGTCACGCTCCTGCGTCGCCTTCCACACATGGCGGGGGCGGACGACGCCTTCGGGCAGCTACTGCAGCCGGCGGTCGACCAGCAGCTACTGAACGTGGACGCCTCCAGCGGGCAGGTGGCCCTCAACCATGAGTTCATCCGCGAGGCCGTCTTCGAGCTGACGCCGCCGTTGCTCCGTCACGACCTTCATCGCCAGATCGCCTCGCTCCTCCGCTCGCCCGAGGGCTACCCCGCGCTCCCCGACCAGCTCGATCATGCTGAGGTGACCCTCCACCATCTGAGCGTCGCCCAGCGGCACGACCGCCGTCTCACGAGATCGGTCCTCGCCTGGTCGCTCTGGGTCGCTCAGCTCGCCATCGACGCCTGCGATCACGACCGCGCCGTCCACGCCCTCGAGGTCGGCCTCGCCGCCATCCCCGACGAGTCGACCGCGCCCGTGACGCGAGCCACGCTTGCGACGCTCCTCGCCTCACAGCCCAACAGAACGGCGCGCCGCATGGCGCTGCTCGACGCCTTCCGGCTCCTCCATCCCCCCGGGGACGAGGATGCCGAGTTGCTCGCCGAGATCGCCTCCCACCTCGCCTACCTCAGCACCTTCGACGATCCGGACCCCGAGGTGCTGGGCACGCTCGAGTCGGTGCTGGCCGATCTTCCGCCGGCGCGTACCGACCTCGTCGCCCGGGTCGAGGCAGCCACGTGCTTCCACCTGGCCTGGACGGGGCAGTTCGCCGGCCGGGGCGGTGTCTCGACGATCGACCTCAGCCGCCGGGCGCTGGAGCACGCCTTCGCCTGCAACGACGGGAAGGCGCTGTTCCAGGCTCGTATGGCGCGCAACATCGCCCTCATGCCGACACCCGCCCTCGACGAGGCGGTCGAGAACATGGAAGCGGCCTCTGACCCCAGTGGCGCGCACCCACCCGACGTGCTCCCGCTGTACCTGCGACGAGGGGATCGAACGAGCTTCCGTGCCGCGCTCCGCCGCTTTCGCGAGGGCAGCAACGTCAGGAACCCGCTCTGGCAAGGCGGGCTGTGCGCCCAATTCGATGCGTGCGACAGCTTTCTCGACGGCGAGATCGCCGATGCGCGCCGTCATCTGGCCGTCATCAGCGACGTCGCCAATCGGATCAGGGACGACAACCTCGGGGCCCTGTGGTTGGCGGGATGGTTGTGGGCCGACTTCGAGGCGGGCCCGCTGCCACAGCTCCGACAAGCGTGCGCGGACGCCCTCGCGCTACGCAGCCACTGGCCGAGCTTGACTGCCGCGCTGATGATGCTCAACGCCTGCCCTGGAGGCGATGGCGAGGTGGCGACGTCGATGCTCGAGGGTCTCCTCGCCGGGGGCCTGGCCGCAGTCCCGCGTGACATGTCGTGGCCGGTCGTACTGGCGCTCGTCGCCGAGACCGTCGCCCTCCTCGATGATCGGCGGTGGGCAGCCGAGATCTTCGACGAGCTCTCCGGCTACTCAGGGCAGATCCTCGTGCTTGCTACCGGCCTCTTCTGCATCGGGAGTGCGGACCGGTTCCTCGGGATGCTCTCCCCCCTTGTGAAGCCCGACGACCCCGATGACGCCATCCGGCGCCTCGAGGTGGCCGAAGAGCTCGAGAGCGGCCTTGACGCGCCGGCCCTCGTCGCCCGCACGCGCTATTGGCGCGCTCGCCTTTTCGCCCGACATGGTCGGGCGGGCGAGGCCCGCGCTCTGCTCAGCAAGACCTTCGATGAAGCTCCTCCCGAGATGGTCAATCTGCGATCCTGGACGTCCACCATGAGCACGCAGTTGCCACGCGAGGAGTGAGGTGCGGAAGCGTCCGCGACGGAACGCTCGGCACCGCCCACGTGACGACTCCCGTCGTCCTGGTCGCAACGGTTTCCCGACGACTCGGGGGCGTCGGGACTCGGCCTCGTGACGGACGGGCCTTCAGCCCGCCACCCGTAGGCCGGTCGGGGTGGCCACCTCTCCCATCATCACGAATGCCGATTGGAGCACGGCCGAGCTCACCAGACGGCGAAGGTCCGGGGCGGAGAGGTCGATCAGCGCCATGGCTGCGACCTTGGCGTCGATCCGACCTTGGTCACGCAGGGCGAGCACGGCTCGGGCCAGCTCGGCCCGGGCGACCGGGGTGTCCAGCCGGGCCAGGACCGGAGGGAGGGCGTGGTCGATCCCGTCCAGGTCGTCGTCCTCGATGGCGGTCAGGAGCCGGTCGACGTCGGGTGTCAGCAGCCGGGGAAGGGGCAGCTGCAGCGACGCGTCGATCGACGGGAGCTCGATCATCTCCGCCTCGAGCTCGTCCCAGTCCTCCTCCGGGCAGCGGCCGAGGAGCCGGGCGGCCGGGCGGGCTTGGCCGGCGAGGAACGCCCGGGCCAGGTCGGCCTCCGACGGACCTCGCCGCACGCCGCAGCACCGCTTGGCCTTCCGGCCACTGCCGCAGGTGCACCGCTCGTTCCGTCCGACGCCCATGCCCGACCTCCTCGACCGACCGTCGAAGCACATCCTTGTCGCCCTCGGGCCTGGCGTGGTGGATGCCCTCAGGCCGAGCGGCACTCGCCCTCGGCCGGGCAGATCGACCCTCGCATGCCGCTGGCCTCGTGGAACCGGCAGAAGAAGTGGACAGGGGCGTTCGCCGGGAGCCGGACGGTGCGGGTGTCGCCGGGTGCCAGGACGACGTCGCCGGCCGGCGCGTAGGTCGTGAACGTATGGCTCAGCCTGCCAGTGTTGCGGACGGTGACGACCACCTCGCCGTGGGGCTCGACGCCGATCGTCTTGGGCCGGAAGGCCATGTCGTGGGCGTCGACGGTGATCGTCTGCTCCCCGTTCGGTTCCAGCCGGGCCTGCTCCGAGCCGTGCTGCCTCCCGCACCCGGTCGAGGCCAGGACGGCGGCCACGATGAGGAGTACGGCGCGCATGGGGCGGTCTCAGTCTTCCCGGGCCACGCTCGCCGGGAAACCGGTTGACCCGGCCGGACGCGGGGTAGTCGCACGGCGAGCGACAGAAGGAGCGACGATGAGCGAGCAAGGTTCCGGGGACGACCGCGGGATGGTGAAGCGAGGGATCGAGGCGACGGGCGAGGTGACCAAGACCTCGATGGAGACGGGCGCCGACGTGGCCCAGACGGCGATGGAGGCCGGACGGGACGTGGTCAAGACCGGGGCCGAGACCATGCGGGACTCCACGGAGACGGAGGCGGACGCCGCACGCGACGCCGGCCCGGACGCGGCCGACGCCGCCCGTCAGACCGGCAACGCCGCGACCGACGCGGCCGACGACGTCCGTTCCCGCAACGCCTGACGCCGCGCCAGGGAGGCGTCAGGTCGCGTTCACGGCCGTTCATACGCCGGCAACGGCAGGCTCACATGCGGTTGCTTGACTGGCCCGCATGGCGACGAGCTTCAGGAGAACGCTGGTCGTGGCCGGCCACGGCATGGTCGGCCACAAGCTCCTCGAGCTTCTCGTCGAGCGCGGGGCCACGGCGGAATGGGACATCGTCACCTTCTGCGAGGAGGGCCGGCCCGCCTACGACCGCGTCGGCCTGAGCTCCTTCTTCAACGGGACGAGCGCCGAGGAGCTGTCGCTCGTCCGGCCCGGCTTCTTCGAGCAGTTCGGCCTGCAGATCCACCTCGGCGACGCGGTGGCGGCCGTCGACCGCGACGCGTGCCAGGTGGTGTCGGCCAGAGGGGAGCGCATCCGGTACGACGCCCTTGTCCTGGCCACCGGGTCCTACCCCTTCGTCCCGCCGGTGCCCGGCAAGGACCTGGCCGGCTGCTTCGTCTACCGCACCCTCGACGACCTGGAGGCGATCCGCGACCACGCGGGCGGGTGCCGGGTGGGGGCCGTGGTCGGCGGCGGCCTCCTCGGGCTGGAGGCGGCCAACGCCCTGCGCAGCCTGGGCCTGGAGACCCACGTGGTCGAGTTCGCCGACCGGCTCATGCCCGTCCAGGTCGACGAGGGTGGCGGCTCGGTGCTCAGACGGCGGATCGAGGACCTGGGCGTGCACGTCCACACCGGCATGGCCACCACCGAGATCGCCGGCGAGGACGGCAAGGTGACCGGCATGCGCTTCAGGGAGGGCGACGACCTGCCGGTCGACATCGTGGTCTTCTCGGCCGGGATCCGTCCTCGGGACCAGCTGGCCCGCGACGCCGGCCTGGAGATGGGGGAACGGGGCGGCGTGGTCGTCGACGAGGCGTGCCGGACCTCGGACCCGAAGATCTTCGCCATCGGCGAGTGCGCCCTGTACGGCGGACGGATCTACGGCCTGGTGTCGCCCGGGTACCAGATGGCCCGCGTGGCCGCCGATCGCATCCTCGGTGGGGACGCCACGTTCACGGGCGCCGACATGTCCACCAAGCTCAAGCTGATGGGGATCGACGTGGCCAGCTTCGGCGACGCCTTCGCCAACGAGGCCGGGTCCGAGGCCATCACCTACCGCGACCCGGTGGCCAACGTCTACAAGCGCCTGGTGCTCGGGCCGCCCGACCGCAGGGGCTACCGCAAGGTGGCCGGCGGCATCCTCGTGGGCGACGCCACCGTCTACCAGACCCTCCTGCAGATGTGCCGCGGCGACATGCCCACGCCCGACCGTCCCGAGGAGCTCATCTTCCCGGCCAGGAGCGCGCCGGCCACCGGCGGGGTCGCGGCACTGGCCGAGACGGCCACCATCTGCTCGTGCAACAACGTCGACAAGGGCACCATCTGCGCCGCGGTGGCGGCGGGCTGCGACAGCGTCAAGGCCATCAAGGGGTGCACCAAGGCCGGGACGGGATGTGGCGGGTGCGTGCCGCTCGTCACCGAGATCCTGAGGGACGAGCAGCGCAAGGCCGGCGTGGTCGTGGCCAACACGCTGTGCGAGCACTTCGCCTACTCCCGCCAGGAGCTGTTCGACATCGTCCGCGTCCACCGGATCACCTCGTTCTCCGAGGTCCTGGCCGCCCATGGCTCGGGCGAGGGCTGCGAGATCTGCAAGCCGGCCGTGGCCTCGATGCTGGCCTCGCTGGCCAACGGGCACATCCTCGACGGTGAGCAGGCCGCCCTCCAGGACACCAACGACCACTTCCTGGCCAACCTCCAGCGGGACGGGACGTACTCGGTCGTCCCCCGGGTGCCGGGGGGAGAGATCACGCCCGACCAGCTCATCGCCCTGGGCGAGGTGGCCAAGGAGTTCGGCCTGTACACCAAGATCACCGGGGCCCAGCGGATCGACCTCTTCGGCGCCCGCGTCGACCAGCTGCCCCGGATCTGGCGTCGGCTCATAGACGCAGGGATGGAGTCAGGCCACGCCTACGGCAAGGCCCTGCGCACGGTGAAGTCCTGCGTCGGCCAGACCTGGTGCCGGTTCGGCGTGCAGGACTCCACCACCCTGGCCATCGACCTCGAGCTGCGGTACCGGGGCCTCCGGGCGCCCCACAAGATCAAGGGGGCCGTGTCGGGCTGTACCCGGGAGTGCGCCGAGGCCCAGGGCAAGGACTTCGGCGTCATCGCCACCGAGAAGGGGTGGAACGTCTACGTCGGCGGCAACGGCGGGATGCGCCCCAAGCACGCCCAGCTCCTGGCCGCCGACCTCGACCGGGAGACCGTCTTCCGGTACCTCGACCGCTTCCTCATGTTCTACGTCCGGACAGCCGACCGCCTGGAGCGCACGTCGGTGTGGCTGGACAAGCTCGAGGGCGGCATCGAACACCTCCGCCGGGTGGTGATCGACGACGTCCTCGGCATCTGCGACGAGCTGGAGGCCGACATGGCCCGCCACGTCGAGACCTACGAGTGCGAGTGGAAGGCGGTGGTCGACGACCCGGAGCGGATGGAGCGCTTCCGGACCTTCGTCAACTCCGACGACTCCGACCCCAACGTCGTCTTCGTCACCGAGCGGGGCCAGCCCCGTCCGGCCTACCTGCACGAGAAGCCCGATCCCGCCCTGCTGGCGACAGGAGCCAAGCCGTGACCGTGCTCGCCTCCCGGGACCATGGCGTCGGGGCCACGCAGGCCTGGGTCGACGTCTGCCCCCTGGACAAGCTCATCCCCGGCCGGGGCGTGTGCGCCCTCGTGGGCCCGTTCCAGATCGCCGTCTTCCGCATCGCCGGCGAGGAGGTCTACGCCCTCTCCAACTACGACCCCTTCAGCCGGGCCTTCGTGCTGTCGCGGGGCATCGTCGGGTCCAGGGCCGAGCGGCTGAAGGTGGCGTCGCCCGTCTACAAGCAGAGCTTCGACCTCGAGACCGGGGTGTGCCTCGACGACGCCACCGTGTCCGTCCCCACGTTCGAGGTCCGGGTCGCCGGGGGAATGGTCCAGGTCGGAGCCCCGTGAGCCTCACCCCGCTCGAGCGCTACCTGGCCGAGCAGGGTGAGCTCACGGCGGTCGAGCAGTTCGCGCTGGCCCACGAGCGCGGCGCGGTCGAGGGAGCCTGGCACTCCCGCATCCCCCTCACCCGGCCGCAGCAAGGCCAGCAGTACGCCTTCGACGTCGACCTCGACGTCTGTACCGGCTGCAAGGCCTGCGTCACCGCCTGCCACAACATGAACGGGCTGGACGAGGGGGAGTCGTTCCGCTCCGTCGGCCTGCTCACGGGCCCGACCTTCCAGCAGACCGTCACCGGCGCCTGCCACCACTGCCTCGACCCGGCCTGCCTGAACGGGTGCCCGACCAACGCCTACGAGAAGGACGCCCTCACCGGGATCGTGGCCCACATGGAGGGGCGGTGCCTGGGGTGTGGGTACTGCACATGGACCTGCCCCTACGAGGTCCCGCGGTTCAACGCCGGGCGCGGCGTGGTCCGCAAGTGCGACATGTGCCAGAGCCGCCTGGCCGAGGGCCAGGAGCCGGCGTGCGTGCAGTCCTGCCCCAACGGCGCCATCCGGATCTCCGTGGTCGACACCGGTGCGCTCCGCCGCGAGGTGAGGGGGGAGGTCCTCGTGCCCACCGCCCCGCCCTCGGACATCACCCTGCCGACCACCGCCTACCGCAGCGACTGGGGGCTGCCGGAGGGGCTGACGGCCGCCGGGCCCACCCTGGGCGGCGGCGGCCGGTCGCACGACCCGTTGGTGGCCATGCTCGTGCTCAGCCAGGCGTCGGCCGGCGCCCTCGCCCTCGACCTCGCCCTCGGGCCCCGGGAGGCCACGGCCGGCACCGCCCTCGCCCTGGCCCTGGTCGGTTTGGCCGTCAGCGTCCTCCACCTGGGCCGGCCCGAGCGGGCCTGGCGGGCCCTGGCCGGGCTCCGGCACTCGTGGCTCAGCCGGGAGGTGGGCGCTCTCGGGCTCTTCGCCGCCCTGGCCGCCGCCGCGGTCGTCACGGGGTCGACCCTCGTGCAGGTGGCCGCGGCCGTCGCCGGGCTGGCGGGCGTGGCCTGCTCCGCCATGCTGTACGTGGTCACCCGGCGGCCCTCGTGGCGGGCCTCGGTCACCCTCCCCAGGTTCGCCCTGGGCACGATGGTGGGGGGTGCCGCCGTGGCCCTGGCCACGGGGGGCGGCCGGGCCGCGGCGGTCGTCCTCGGCCTGTCGCTCGCCGCCAAGCTGGTCTGGGAGGCCGCGGTCGTGTGGCGACCGCCTCCGGTGTCGACCGCCGCCCTGGTCCGCTTCCTCCTGGGTGCCTCTGGAGTGGTCCTCGCCCTGGGCTCCTCCCCACTGGCCTTGGTCGCCGTTCTCGCCGGCGAGCTGATCGAGCGGTCGCGCTTCTTCACGGCGGCCAGCTGGACGGGGATGCCCGGGCCCAAGTCCTGATGCCCGCCAGCTCCATGGTGTGCGGGTTCTGCTCGGTGGGCTGCTCGCTCGACGTCAACGTCAAGGACGGGGTCGCCGTCTCCCTCACCCCGACCCGGGACTACCCGGTCAACCTGGGCATGGCCTGCCCCAAGGGGTGGGAGGCACTGACCCCGCTGCGGGCCCCGGATCGGACCACCACCCCCCTCCTGCGAGCGACCCGGGACGGTCCGCTGGAGCCGGTGGACTGGACGACCGCCCTGGACGCCATGGTCTCCCGCTTCAAGACCGTCCAGGCCCGGCACGGCCCCGACTCGGCCGCCTTCCTCTCCACCGGTCAGATCGCCTCCGAGGAGATGGCCCTGCTCGGCGCCCTGGCCAAGTTCGGCATGGGGATGGTCCACGGCGACGGGAACACCCGCCAGTGCATGGCCACCGCGGTCGTGGCCTACAAGGAGTGCTTCGGGTTCGACGCCCCG